>JAKLJF010000104.1 GCA_023151335.1 Thermoanaerobaculia bacterium
ACTGCTGCTCTTCGGCGGCGCCATCCAGACCGCAGGCGCCGTGAAAAGCAACAAGATCAAAAAAAGCACGGTTTCCGACTTCATGGAGATCGAGCGCCAGCGCGGTATCTCCGTGAGCACCTCGGTGATGGGCTTCGAATACCGCGATCTGCAAATCAACAGTCTGGATACGCCGGGCCACGAAGATTTCGCGGAAGATACCTACCGCACCCTCACGGCCGTCGACTCGGCCATCGTGGTCGTGGATGTGGCCAAGGGTGTGGAAACCCAGACCGAAAAACTCACCAAAGTGTGCCGCATGCGCGACACGCCGATCATTTTCTTCGTCAATAAAATGGACCGCGAGGGTAAGGATGCTTTCGACCTGCTCGACGAGATCGAACAAAAACTGGATGTAAAGGTGCGGCCGCTGTCCTGGCCCATCGGCATGGGACAACGTTTCAAGGGCGTGTACAACCTGTACGAGCGCAAACTCGTCCTGTTCAACCCGCACGGGAAACAGGAAGAGGAAGAAGTCATCGTGTTTGAAGACCTTGCCCATCCCGACCTCGAAAAACACCTTGGCGAAAGCGCTGCCCGCGGTCTGCGTGAAGAAGTGGAGGTTGTGGAAACGGTATATCCGGCATTTCACAAAGCGGACTACCTCAATGGCAAAGTATGCCCTGTGTTTTTCGGCTCGGCCGTGAACAACTTCGGGGTAAAAGAGCTGCTCGACTGTTTTGTGGAAATTGCGCCCACGCCGCTCTCGCGTCAGGCCGAAGAGCGCCTCGTAAAGCCTGAGGAAGAAAAAATGAGCGGTTTTGTGTTTAAAATATTTGCCAACATGGACCCCCGCCACCGCGACCGCATCGCCTTCCTGCGCGTGTGCTCGGGTAAGTTCGAACGCAACAAAAACTACCGGCACATCCGGCTGGAGCGCGAGTTCAAATTTCCGAACCCCACCATGTTCATGGCCAGTAAAAAAACGCTGCTCGAAGAAGCCTATCCGGGCGACGTGGTGGGCCTGTACGATTCGGGCAACTTCAAGATCGGCGATACGCTCACCGAAGGCGAGATCCTGCACTTCAAGGGCATTCCTTCCTTCAGTCCCGAGCAATTCCGCTACGTGGAAAACGCCGACCCCCTCAAACAAAAACAATTTGCCAAGGGGCTCGACCAGTTGATGGACGAAGGCGTGGCCCAGATGTTCATCCGTCAGAGCGACGGCCGGCGTATCATCGGTACCGTGGGGCAACTGCAATTCGAAGTGATCCAGCACCGCCTGGAGAGCGAGTATAACGCCAAATGCCGCTACGAACCGGTGAACCTGTACAAAGCCTGCTGGGTTACTTCCGACGACCCAAAGGCGCTGGCGGAATTTCTCGAACGCCGCAAACGCGATATCGCCAAAGACAAGGACGGCAATCCGGTTTTCCTGGCCGAAACGGCGTGGATTTTACAAACGGTACAGGAGAACTTCCCGAAGGTGCAGTTTCATTTCACGTCGGAGGTGTGAGGATTTACAAACTTAAATCCCCTTGTTATGTTTTACGTCCCAAAAGATATCATTCGCATCATATGAATAAATTTTTGGGTTTAGGTATGTCAATTTTCTTATTCGCTTTCAGCCTTTGGGCCTGCTTCAATCCCGGCAAGGTAGCCACCCGGCCCTCCACCGTTTCCACCACCCCGGCCAGCCCGACCTCCTTTTTTCAGTTTACGGTCAATTCCCTCGACGGCCAGCCGGTAAAACTGGAACAATTTAAAGGCAAAAAGATCATCGTGCTTAACGTCGCATCAAAATGCGGGTACACGCCGCAATATGCCGACTGGGAAAAGTACTACGAAGCCAACAAAGATAAGGTCGTGGTGCTCGGATTCCCCTGCAATGATTTTATGAGCCAGGAGCCGGGCACGGCGGAGGAAATCGCCGAATTTTGCCAGAAAAACTACGGCGTCACCTTTCCGATGTTCGAAAAAGTGCACGTGAAAGGCGAAGAAAAATCCCCCGTTTATAAATGGCTGACCGACCCTGCCCAAAACGGCTGGAACAGCCAGGAACCTACCTGGAATTTCTGTAAATACGTCATCAACGAAAAGGGCGATCTCACGCACTTCTTCGGCTCCAAAGTAAAGCCGGACAGCCCCGAGTTTCAGGCGGCAATGTGAGGGTAGTTGATGTGTTGATGTGTTGATTTGTTGATTTGTTGATGTGTTGATGTGTTGACTTTTTTCAAATCAACACATCAACACATCAACGCATCAACCCTAAATTTGACCCGAATCTTAACGCTTGATATCTGGAATGCCGGATCAAACATCCTTTACCGAACGCAGCTATCAGCTGCATGCGGAACACCTGGCCCACATTGACCGGCAAGGCCGCGATCCATTGGAACGCCTTACTACCCTGAAAAACAGCATCCACGACTGGCGGCATGAACGGATGTACCGGCTGCTCGATCCGCTGCTGCGCTGGAATGGCCGCTGGCTCACCATCGGCGACGGGATCGGCACCGACGCCCATTGGCTGCTTGGGCAGGGCGCCGATGCCGTGGCTTCCGATATTGGCGACGCCTTGCTAAAGCGCGCTCAGAAAGAAGGATTTATCCGCGAATACCGGCGGGAAAATGCCGAGTGCATCCAGTTGCCGGATAATTCCTTCGATTTTGCCCTGTGTAAAGAGGCCTATCACCATTTTCCCCGGCCTTTCCTGGCCGTGTACGAAATGCTGCGCGTGGCCCGCAGGGCTATTGTTATCATTGAGCCACAGGACCCTCTTCAACAGTCGGCTCTGTTGCTTTTGCTGAGCAATATGCTCAACCGGATTTCCCCCGGCGCTTTGCAACGCATCTGGAAAAACCAGTATTCCTTCGAGGAAGTCGGAAATTATGTGTATAAAATTTCCGAACGGGAAATGGAAAAAGTAGCCATGGGCATAGGATTGCCGGCGGTGGCGTTTTGCGGTTTGAATGATTATGTCAAAGAAGACCCGGAATTGTGCCGGGTGCCGCCCAGGCCGGCGTTTTGGAACAAAGTAAAACGTCACATTGCCTTTAAAAACCTGCTGTGCCGGCTGGGGCTGATCCCGTACCGTTTGCTGTGTTGCATTATTTTTAAAGAAAAGGCGCCGGCCGACGTGATAGCGGCGCTGGAAGCGAAGGGATTCCGGTATGTGGAATTGCCGGCTAACCCCTATGCGAAGTAATATGCGGCGGTGAAGCGCGGAAGTGTGGCGGGAAATTGCGACCTTGTGCCCCCCATTCATCCCTGACCTTGACTACTGATTATGGAATTCCTGACGTCTGTGTCCAATCTGGACAATCAATCGGTTGTCCTGATCGTATTTTCGGTGTTGCTGGCTTTTGTATTGTCTTCCCTGATCGTTTTTACCTATGAAAAAACATCACAGGAAGTTGCCACGCCACACCATTTTATCCAGTCGCTGATTCTGATGGCGATCGTTACCACTACGATCATGCAGTCTATCGGCGACAGTCTGGCCCGCGGTTTCGGGATATTCGGCGCCCTGGCCATATTGCGGTTCCGTACCAACCTGATCAGTACGCGCAACATTTCCTTCATTTTCGCGGCAATGGCCGCCGGCATTGCCTGCGGCGTTTACAGTTTTCTGACCGCGATCATCGGGACGCTGGCATTTTGCCTTATTGCCTTCTTCCTGCGTCTCACCCCGTTCAGCCGGAAAAGTAACCTGCTCGGCCAGTTGCGTTTTGAACTGCCGGCTACTTCCCCCCAATTTGAGCCGGCGCAGGGTATAATCCGGGAATTTTGTAACGCCTTCGTCTTAAAAAGATACCGGGTTTTATTTTCCGAAGAGCGCGGCGAATACGTGGAATATCAATTCGAGTTGCGCCTGAAAAACGAAATGCAGGGTATGCAAATGGCTGGCAAACTGCGCCTGCTGGAGGGCATGCAGGCGATGCGGCTCACTTTTACCGATACCTACGTAAACCTGACCGACTGAACCATGCGACGTTTCAATGTACTTTATGTTGTTATCCCGGTTGCCATCTGGGGCTTGTTTGCCATTTTCCGGTATCTGAACCGGAGCACGGCCAGTTTCTACGGCGTGGCCGAAAACCGGGAAACACAAATCAACCTCGACTATCCGGTAACGGTCAACCGGATTCACGTTACCCAGGGACAGTTTGTAGTGAAAGGTACCCTGTTGCTGGAAGTTACCCGCAATGACCTCGATTTTAAACTGAGCGAACTTACCCACAGTATCGCCGAACTGCAAGCGCAGGATCGCCTCAATATCACTGAAATCCGGGGCGAACTGGGTCGCCTGCGGGCAGAACGGGCAGAAAAAACAGGGGAAATACTGTCGGAAATCCGGGTGCTGGAATCCGAACGATCGCTGAACAGGAGCCTTTTCCGCGACTTAAAAAGTCTGCCTCCTCCCGATTCGGCAACAAACGACGGCTCTCCCTATACTGCCAGGATAAACGCCTTGCGGGAAGAACTCCGGCTCGCAGCCGAACCATTCGACGCGGAGATCGCCCGGCTCGAACAAACCCTGAAAATTGCCGGCGCGCCGGCCCAGGCTCAAATTGGTAAATTAAAAAAGGAAATTGACCTGTATCACAAGGAACAGGCGCGCCTCAAAATTTATGCCCCCACCGACGGACTGGTCGGTGCGGTGCATTGCCAGCCGGGTGTAAATGTACCGGATTTTGACCCTTTGATCTCCTTTTATGAACAAACCCCCAATACCGTGGTAGCTTACGTACATGAGAGTATGATCCTGCATATCGGAGTTGGCGATTCGCTGGACGTCATTTCCAGCCTGCACCCCTCCGAACGCTGCCGCGGCCGGGTAAGCGGCCTGGGGCACCGGGTAGTAGAGATACCGGAACGCCTGCGCAAAATTCCCGAAATCAAAACGTACGGGCGCGAAATCCTGGTGGAAATACCCACTAATAACCACTTTTTACAAAAAGAAAAAGTCGTTTTGCGGCGTATAGCAACGGACACCTCCTCCATACTGTCCTTTTTTCAGAGCCCATTTTCTTCCGGCACCTGAATACCCGGAAACGCCTGAACGCACCTAACTGACATGCTGAAACATTGTATTGGCCTGTTTTTATTCCTGCTATGGACATGCCCACTGCCAGCCCAGACGCTGATCTCGGGCGGTACTATCCTGGCTTCCGCGCAACAGGATTTGTCCGTTGACCTGCAGGGTAAACAACTCGATTTTATACAAAAAAACAAACGGAACCTGCCCTTTGTCGATCAGGTCGGCGTCCGCACCGAAACCGACCGCTTCGAACTGCGTCGCCAGGAGTATCTCGCCCGCGTCAACGTGAACGGAATATGGGAAATGCGCAGGCAGCGTCAGTTGATGCTGGCCGGGCAGCTGGAAGAAGAAAGCCGCCTGCGCATTTTCCTGCATGAAGCCCTGCTGGAACGGTACCAAACCCTGACCGCTTCTTACCTCGCCCTGCGCCGGCTGGCACTACAGCAACAACTGCTGCTGGTGTACGACGACCAGGTAAACGTGCTGCAACGGATGGCCGTCGCGGATGCCGGCGCCGACGTGACCGATTTGATCAAGACCGAATACGACCGGGATGATCTGGTACTGAAAATTGCTGAAACCGAAGGACAATTACAGCAATACCGCCAAATGATTGGCCTGTATCTGCCTGGTACCGGTGAAAACTGGCAACTGGATACCAGCGGTTTTATTCACCCGGCGGATATCGTGCGGGTAGTGGCCGCCTTCCCCGAATCGGGTTTCCGACACCCGGAGATAGATGAAAAACTGGCCGATATCGGCCGGATCGATGCTGAATACGCCCTGGAAAAAGCCCGGGCGCGACAAATGCTGGATTTTTTTCAGGTACGGCATCACAACCGGCCGGAAGAGGGATTCAACCGGGCTTTTTCTGTCAGCCTTGGCCTCAATTTGCCCTACAAAGGCTCTTCCCGCGTAAAAATGAGCGAACTTAAAATCGAAAAAAATGCCGCTGGAAATGAGCTGCAAATGATCGCAACCGAATTGAACAGGCAACTCGCGGGTTTTCGCCTGCAAATCGGTGTGCTCGGCGCTCAATACCGCGTTGCCCTGCAACAATGGCAGAACAGCCAGGCGCGTTTCACGCTCGATCAGGCCGGGCTCCTGCGCGATGCCGGCCCGCTACCCTTGCTCGAAGTGCGGGAAGGACAATTGAAACGGCAGTTTAACCTGCTGGACATTGAAACCGAAATGATGGAAAACTATTTGGAGATACTCGATCTCGGCGGCTTTCTTTCGCAACCGCCGCTGGTCAATTATCTGGCCTCCGGCCTGCCCCAATTTTAAAGGTACGCGGTATTGTCATACCTTTGCGCCTCAAAATGCGCACTACATGAACCGTATTCTATTATTTTTATTTGGCATTTCCATTTATTTCCTGCCCAATGACCCAATTTACGCCCAAACCGCGGCTTCGCTTGCCCAACGACTGGGCTACCCGGCCGACGCCAAATTGCTCATCATACACGCCGACGACCTGGGTATGGCCCACAGCGTGAACAGCGCCACCTTTGAAGCCATGAGCAAAGGCCCGGTCAACTCGGCCAGCATCATGGCGCCCACCCCCTGGCTCGCAGAAGTGGCGGAAATGGCGAAGACCAACCCCAGCTATGACCTGGGCATTCACCTGACCCTGACCTGCGAATGGGTATATTTAAAGTGGGGCTCCGTGGCTTCGCGCGACGCGGTGAGCAGCCTGCTGGATGAAAACGGCTATTTTTACGACAATTGCGAAAGCTTGGGCGCCCACGCAAAAGCAGGAGAACTGGAACTTGAATTGCGCGCGCAAATTGAACGCGTAAAAGCCCTTGGCATTAGTCCCACCCATTTCGATACGCACATGGGTTGCCTGCTGCATACGAATACAGCCTTGTTGAGTACCTACCTGAAACTGGGACGGGAGTACAAAGTTCCCCTGCGCCTTAGCCGCAACCTCGTGGCAACGCTCCCGGACTCGCTCCGGAGCCTGATCACGGAAAAAGACATCGTCATCGACCACGTATACAGCGCCACTCCACAGGACTTTAAGCAGGGTATGGCCGCTTTTTATGAAAATATATTGCTCAACCTGAAACCCGGCATCAATGAAATCATTGTTCACCTGGCCACCAAAGACCCGGAGATGCGGGGCGTAACCTATAACCACCCCGACTGGGGCGCCAACTGGCGGCAGGCCGACCTCGATTTTTTTAAAAGCAACCGCTGCAAAGAACTGCTCCGGCAACAAAACATTCAACTGATCACGTTCAGGGAAATCGGGAAGTTGACAAATTGACCCCCTCTTTACCGTTTTTTGTGATAAAAACACACGGAATGACCCGTATTACTTTTTCATTTTTATGCCTGTTGGGAGGAATTGGCTCCATCCCGGCCCAGGTATTTCAACCGGTATTTCCCGGCCTGAATGGTCCGGCTCTGACAGACAGCGTGGTGTCGAGGTACAAACCCCTTGTCATTCTCGACTATGCTAACGCCCGCGACACCTTGTACGCCAAAGTGCTGGCCACCGACGACGACAGCCTGCGTTGCATTTATTCCGGCCATACGCTGTATCTCGATCCCACACAGGATCCTACGCAGTATGTATACCTGAACGGCATTTCACTTGGCATGAACACCGAACATGCTTATCCACAGGCAAAAGGCGCCGCCGAAGGCAACCCGCGCAGCGATATGCACCACCTTTTCCCGGCCCGCATTCCCGTGAACGAAGCCCGCGCCAACTCCCCTTACACCGAAATCCCGGATGCTCAAACCCAGCAATGGTTTTATAAAGCACAGGTGCTGTTCAGTGTGCCTGCGCAAAACAAAGAGCTGTACAGTGAATCGAAAAACAACGCTTTCGAACCGCGGGAATCGGTAAAGGGCGATCTGGCCAGGGCGGTGTTTTATTTCTACACGATGTACCGCTCCCAGGCCGATGCCGCCGACCCTGCTTTTTTTGCCGCGCAACGCGCCACCCTGTGTCAATGGCACTGGCAAGACCCCGCCGATTCTGCCGAACTGATCAAAACCTGGCGGATCGCGCCTTATCAGGAAGACAAACCCAATCCCTTTATACTCGATTGTACCCTGGCCCGCCGGATCTATTGCCCCGAAGTACCGGAAAACTGCGCCACTACGGCCGTGAACGAACCGGACGGCGGCACACTGGGGCTCCGGCTGATGCCTAATCCCTGGCCCGGCGCCGGACAGGTGGAAATGACCCTGCCCTTTGCCGGCGATGTTGAACTGCGCCTGCGGACTGTGCTTGGGAAAGAATTGGTATACTGGAGGGTGCAGGACGCTTCTAAAGGCATGTTCAGAATGCAGATTGAAAATCCACTTTCCGCCGTCTGGCAGACGGCGTTACTGGAAGTCGTACTAAGCGGCTCGCACAAAATATCGCGACAAACAATACCGGTTTTTATTCTACCTTAAAAGACCGATTTTATCACAATAATTGGGGCAAATAACCATCATTTTCCGTACCTTCGCGCACCGGTTTACGAATGGGCATTTTTGAAAAAAATCCTGCCTTTTTTGCCCGCCAAATCATCGTAAACCGTCAATCGCTAATTCGTAAATCGCAAGAATGGAGTCGAGGATCGTTCCCATCAACATTGAAGAAGAACTAAAAACCGCGTACATCGACTATTCGATGTCCGTTATCGTCAGCCGGGCTTTGCCCGACGTGCGCGACGGTTTGAAACCAGTGCATCGCCGGGTGCTGTACGGCATGCTCGACCTGGGCGTAACGTACAACAAACCCTACAAAAAATCGGCCCGTATCGTGGGGGAAGTTTTAGGTAAATACCACCCGCACGGCGACAGTTCAGTGTACGACACGATGGTGCGGATGGCTCAGGAATGGAGCCTCCGTTACCCGCTCGTCGACGGCCAGGGTAACTTCGGCAGCATGGACGGCGACAGCCCCGCGGCCATGCGTTACACGGAGGCGCGCCTGCGCCGCGTGGCCGACGAGATGCTGGGCGACATCGACAAGGAAACCGTCGATTTTCAGCTCAACTTCGACGACTCGCTCGAAGAACCCACTGTTCTGCCCACCAAGTTCCCCAACCTGCTGGTGAACGGCGCCAGCGGCATTGCCGTGGGTATGGCTACGAATATGATGCCGCACCACCTCGGTGAAGTGTGCGCTGCTATTATCGCTGCCGTGGACAAACCCGAGATCGACGTCGAAGAACTGATGCAGTACGTGCTGGCGCCTGATTTTCCCACCGGCGGCATCATACACGGCATGGCCGGCGTTCGTGAAGGTTTCCGTACCGGCCGGGGCCGTGTGGTAGTACGGGCAAAAACAGAAATTGAAACCGACGACAAAGGCCGCGAGGCCATCATAGTCACGGAAATACCTTATCAGGTCAATAAAGCATTGCTGATCGCCAAAATCGCCGAGCTGGTCAACGATAAAAAAATCGTGGGCATCTCCGATGTCCGCGACGAATCGAACCGCGAAGGCGTACGGGTCGTCATCGAGATCAAACGCGACGCCGCGGCCAACGTGGTACTCAGCACCCTCTTCAAACTTACGCCCCTGCAAACCAGCTACGGCATCAATAACATCGCCCTGGTAAACGGCCGGCCGCGCACGTTGAACCTGAAAGATCAGATTGATGAGTTTATCAAATTCCGCCTGGAAGTCATAGTACGGCGCACCAAATTCGAACTGCGCAAAGCCGAAGAACGGGCGCATATCCTCGAAGGTCTGCTCATCGCCCTCGACCACCTCGACGAGGTCATCGCCCTGATCCGCGCCTCTAAAGACGTGGACACCGCCCGGGAAGGATTGATGGAACGTTTCGGCCTCAGCGAAATTCAGGCAAGGGCTATCCTGGCCATGCGCCTGCAACAACTCACCGGCCTGGAACGCGACAAAGTACGGGCTGAATACGAGGAACTGCAACGCAAAATTGCCGAATTGAAAGCCATTCTGGCCGACGAAATGCTGCAGCGCGGCATCATCAAATCCGAACTGACTGAAATTACCGAACGCTACAACGACCCGCGCCGTACAGCCATCGAGATCGACGAGGCTGATATCAGCATCGAAGACCTGATCGAGGATGAAGAGGTGGTGATCACCATCAGCCACGCCGGCTACATTAAACGCACTCCGGTGACCGAATACCGGGCGCAGGGCCGCGGCGGCCGCGGCGCCCAGGGTGTGCGCACCCGCGGCGAAGATTTTGTGGAACACATGTTTGTGGCCACCAACCACCAGTCGCTGCTGCTTTTTACCGAGAGCGGACGTTGCTTCTGGCTAAAGGTATATGAGATACCGGAAGGCGCCAAAGCAACCGCCGGCCGGGTGATCCAAAACCTGTTGAATATACCGAAAGAAGATAAAGTCCGGGCTTACATTATCGTTAAAAATCTGAACGATGAGGAGTTTATCAATAATCACTATATCATGTTCTGCACCAAACGCGGGCAGATAAAGAAAACTTTGCTGGAAGCCTACTCGCGTCCGCGCCAGGGCGGTATCAATGCTATCGAAATCAACGAAGGCGACGCCCTGATCGAGGCCAAACTGACCAATGGCGCCAATGAAATCATTCTGGCGGTGCGTTCGGGACGCGCCATTCGTTTCAATGAAAAAGACGTCCGTCCGATGGGCCGTACTGCTGCCGGGGTACGCGGTATTCAGGTGCCCGACAGCGGCGATGATGCCTTGGTGGGCATGGTATGCGTCGATCCGGCAGATACAACAGCCACCATTCTGGTGATCTCTGAAAAAGGAATGGGCAAACGCTCGGCACTGGAGGATTACCCCACCCAGGGCCGCGGCGGAAAAGGTGTGAAAACGATGCAGGTAACCGCCAAAACCGGTAACCTCGTTGCGATAAAATCTGTTACCGATGAAGACGATCTGATGGTCACCACCACCAGCGGCGTCACTATCCGCACCGCTGCCAGCGAACTGCGCGTGATGGGCCGGGCCACTCAGGGCGTCAAAGTGATTCGCCTGGACGACAACGACGAAATCGCCGACGTAACCGTGGTGGTTTCAGCCGGGGAGGAGGAAGAGAGCGCCGCGGAAGGGTGAACAGGTTGAACAGGTTTAACGGGTTGAGCGGGTTTAACGGGTTTAACGGGTTGAGCGGGTTTAACGGGTTGAGCGGGTTTAACGGGTTT
>JAKLJF010001050.1 GCA_023151335.1 Thermoanaerobaculia bacterium
GTTGAAAAAATCAAAATATTTTAAAGGAGATTATACTCCTGATCAAACAGATAAGCTTTGGTCATTGGCTTACATCACTTTTGATTTAAAGGAGCAAAAATGGGCGGAAACAATTGCATACCTTTCCCGGCCTGACGAGGGAGAATGGGCAGAACACACTATAGTCATAGAACAAAGATTGGGTGAAGAATATCCTCCTCATGTCATAATCAAAACACCAGCAAAAATTTTAAGCCGTCATTTTAACGAGGAGGGGACAGGCTGGACTGATTCACCATGGAAAACGATTCTTTCGGGAAATGAAGTTCCGCTGATCCACGCATTATTCCGTACCGATAACTGGTTTCATTTGTATGGCATATCAAAGAAAGAGTTTAATCCAGGGTACCTCTGTGTATATAGCTTTGACAAAAATGAAGTTTATAAGAAATATGCTGATATTGCAATTGCAGACTTTATAGGTGCAGCGATTTATTCACCTGATAGGATATTTTATTTCTATGATCGCGGAGGAAAAGTATATTATCGTTCCATTACAATTTCTGGGCTTATAGAACTATCGGCCGAAATCGTTGGGCCTGTCGGGTTATCGAAGATAGCCCCTCACAATGGAATGGGTAAAGAAGGGTTCCGGTTAGTCTATAAATACACCAAAGGACAGCAAGGGTTTTTCCAGGCCCTTTTCACCCCCAATTCGAGTAATCAACTTGTCCAGTATTACCCGGCGCAGGTGTTGCCTTTCAATGTAACCTGGCTTGATTTAGTGCCGAGACAACCGTTTAGCACGGGAACTGAGCGCCGGCAAGGTATAGCTGATGCTTTTAGCCGAAACAGCGCCGCTCCTGCATACATAATGAATTACCTCTGGGAATCATACTTCTTTTTCCCGCTTCAAGTATCCAAACAATTGGAACGCAGCCGCCAATACGCCAAGGCATTGGATTATTTCCGTTTGGTTTATAAGTACAGTTTGCCGGTCGGGGAACGAAAAATTTTTTATGGCCTGCAACAGGAAGAAAACCTGTCCGAATCTTACGAGCGGCCCGTCGCCTGGCTTTCCGACCCACTAAATCCGCACCACATAGCAGCGACCCGCAAACAGGCATACTCCCGCTACACCCTGCTGGCTTTAACCCGGCTGTGCCTACAGGCCGCCGATGCCGAATTCGTACGGGATACCGCCGAATCGCTGGCCTCCGCACGGGCATGGTACACCCAGGCGCTGGAACTGCTGCAATCACCGGAGTTCCAGCAGGGGCAGGTGAATTGGGGCCTGTTGTTTACCGTACCCCAAAATCCGGTGGTGGATATTCTGGCCTTTTACGCTGAAGTAAGCCTTTACAAGCTGCACACGGGCCGCAACATCGCCGGGGACGAGCGGGAGGCGCCGCTGCTGGAACATGAAATTGCAGACAATACGGCATTGCAGGGATTTGGCGATTACCGTCAAGTCATTGTGCCGGCTTCCAGCGTTCAGCGCCCTACCGCTTATCGGTTTGCCGTCCTTCTTGAAAGGGCTAAACAATTAGCCGGCATGGCGCAGCAAATGGAAGCGGCGTTTTTGTCTGCCCTGGAAAAATTAGATGCCGAGCGTTTACAATTGCTCAATGTTAAAAATGAGTTGCAGATGGCCAAAGCGACGATTCGTTTGCAGGATTTGCGGGTGAAGGAGGCGAGGGATGGAGTGAATCTGGCGGAATTTCAAAAGACAAAATCTACAATTCTGGAAAATCATTATTCGCACTTGCTCAATTCTGGTTTGTTGTATATCGAGCAAGAGGGCCTCGATAAAATGACTGAAACCGGGGTCTTTTCTACAATAGCTAATTTTGCAGGCGCAATTGCAGGAATTATTGCAGCGCCAGTCACGGGTGGTGCCTCTCTTGCC
>JAKLJF010001051.1 GCA_023151335.1 Thermoanaerobaculia bacterium
GAGCCCGGCAAAACCATCGCCGACCCCAGCGCCGGCACCGGCGGCTTTTTCCTGGCAGCCTATGACTACCTCACTCAAAACTACCAGCTCGACCGCGATCAGAAGCACTTCCTCAAATACGAAACCTTCCACGGCTGGGAGATCGTGGCCGGTACCCACCGCCTGTGCTTGATGAACCTCTTCCTGCACAACATCGGCGATCTCGACCACGAGCCCGATATCCACCGCAACGACGCCCTCATTGCCGATCCCGGCAAACGTTTCGACTACGTGCTGGCCAATCCGCCCTTCGGCAAAAAATCGTCCATGACCAGCACCAACGAGGAAGGGGAACAGGTCAAAGAAGAACTCAGTTACAACCGGCAGGATTTCTGGGCCTCCACCTCCAACAAACAACTCAACTTCGTCCAGCACATCCGCACCATCCTCAAGATCAACGGCGAAGCCGCGGTCGTGGTGCCCGACAACGTACTGTTCGAAGGCGGCGCCGGGGAGACCGTCCGCCGGAAACTCCTGCAAAACACCGACCTGCACACCATCCTGCGGCTGCCCACCGGCCTGTTCTACGCCGGCGGCGTCAAGGCCAACGTCATCTTCTTCGACAACAAACCCGCCCAAAAAGACCCCTGGACAAAAGCCGTCTGGATTTACGACTTCCGCACCAACGTGCATTTCACCCAAAAGAAAAACCCGCTCCGCTTCGAAGACCTGCACGATTTCATACAGTGCTACAACCCCGAAAACCGACACAAACGCACCGAAACCTGGTCGCCCGACAACCCCGAGGGCCGCTGGCGCAAATTCACTTACGACGAAATCCTCGCCCGCGACAAAACCAGCCTCGACATCTTCTGGATCAAAGACAAATCCCTCGCCGACCTCGACAACCTGCCCGACCCGGATGTGCTGGCGCGGGAGATCGTGGATAATTTGGAGGCCGGGTTGGCGAGTTTTCGGGAGTTGTTGGGGGAGGTGGAGGGGAGGTAACACAGCACCGTCGATCAAAGTTGGTGCGATAAAAAACTCACGCATGAGAAGATTTCACGATCTATTGAACGAGTTGCTTCTTGATCTGCGAGATGATTGCAGTGCTTTTGATCAGGGCATCGTAAGAAAGAGTAAAGATATTGCTGGCCGAATACGCACAATTGTGAAGGATAAAGGAAGAAATACAATTTCACTTTTAACCCACCTGAATAGAAAAGACATTCTATTTACCGATTCTTCTATGCCAATTATTGACAAACCCAATTTCAGTTTTTTTGACCTAAGAACCAACATTACAAATACTGCAATTTCTGTTTCGCAGGTACACATGGGATTGGTCTTCAAAATATTGGAATCAGAGGGAGGTAGGTTAAAATTTACTTTTGCGCCGTTATTTATAAGAAAAAAGGGGAAGCCAGACTTAAAGTTTATTTCGTTTGACGCTTGGTGGGAGGGGCAGATTATTTACAGGGATTTAGAACATAATTTATCTCTAACAAGAGGGGATCTTATATTATCGGCTGCTGATCAAGATGGTTTTGCGCATGTTGATAAAAATCTAAACCCGGAGTATTTAAAGTTTTTGTCAGAAGATTCACTTGAAATGCGTTTTAATAATGAATTAGTTCAATTTAGCAATAGCCCCGCAAAGGTTTCTATCAGGCAAATTGGTTATGAATTAATTCATACACTTGAACATAATCTAGGTGATTTAATACTCCACCCTCCGATACAACCCTGAATCCACTAGTGTACCACAACAGATCACTCACACTCAAACCCAACCCAACCATGGCCAACGCAGAACACCTGAAAATTTTGAAGGAAGGGGTGGAGAGGTGGAATCGGTGGAGGCCGCGGATATTAATCTGAATTTGCCTGAATTGAATCGAATTTGT
>JAKLJF010001052.1 GCA_023151335.1 Thermoanaerobaculia bacterium
ATTTCACCGTCCCTCGCGTTTTTGGCAGCCTATTTCCAAAATTCTGCATTTAATAAACCAATGTTGGAAAAATGCTGATCGCGGGTTATCAATTTCAATCCAAACGCAATGGCTGCCGCGGCAATCCAAATATCGTTCTCCGGAATGGGTTTGCCTTTAGCCTGGAGGTTTTTACGTACTTCAGCATACGATTCTGCAATAGATAAATCGTATTCGAGAATTGTGCATTTCCCGATGAAAAGTAGCACATCACGCTTGTTTTCAGCCGGTTTTGCAGATAAAGCGGCGCCAAAAGCAATTCGCCACAAACAGTAACAGGAAGGTAAAGCGCGGTGTATGTCCATATTTTAACCGGCGCTTCGTTCTGATTACGAAGCAGATCCACAACGATATTCGTATCCAACGCGGCTACCATTCACCTTCAATTTGTTGGAATTCACGATTGACAATTTTGTCCATTTCATCGCCAGATTCGGTATCCATAATCCCAATCACATCGTCGAGAAAGTGTTTCCCATTTTTCTGATGCTTCGTTTTCGTTTTTTGTTGTTTTAAAAATTTAAGGAATTCAAGAACCTGGACAAGTATCTCCGGGCTGGCCTTCTCAATTTCTAAAGTCAACTGCTGCCTGATCGTCATGGATATTTTTAATTCAAAGGTACTGGGTTTTTCGGCGAAAATTGTTCATCTCATCGATTTTTTCACCGCTGCTGATAACCTCTCCCCGCCACCTGTATCAATAAACAGGCCGCTCTGCTAATGCACGGGGCGGCTTTTGGCGTAAGAAAACCCCCTATCTTTCAGCGCTAAAACCTCCGGCCATGAGAAAACACACTATCCTGTTCCTCCTGCTCCGGATACGAATTAGCGGAGGCGATAGTGGATAAGGTACCAGGGATGCTGGAGTAATTGATATCAAAATACAACCCATGAAAAAAACGCTTTTTAGTGCCCTACTTTCGCTTGTCGCAGTTTTGCTCGCTGCGCAAACGCCCAGGTTAGTGATTCCGTTCGGACACACGTTCGGAATTGCTTCGGTAGTATTTTCTCCCAACGGCCAACTGGTCCTCACGGCCGGGCGAGACGGTACGGCCAAATTGTGGGATTTAAAAGGCAGGTTAATTCAGACTTTCGCTGCAAAGGCGGCTGTCATGGCCGTTGCCTTTTCACCCGACGGCAAGACCCTGCTGACTGGTAGCGTGGACCACACGGCAAGGCTGTGGGATATAAGCGGCCAGGAACGGCAATCCTTCATCGGGCACAACCACTGGGTCGAAGCAGTTGCCTTCTCCCCCGACGGCAAAACCATCCTGACGGGCGGCACCGATGGCACAGCCAATCTATGGGATTTGAACGGTAAAACTTTACAGACGATCAACATCCAATCCAGCGGCGGCACGTCTGTCCGCGCTGTAACCTTTTCGCCCAATGGCCGCACCCTGCTGATTGGCAGCGGAGATTTAGAAGGCAGGAGCGGCGCGGCTACGCTGTGGGACTTGTCGGGCAACAACATTAAAACTTTTACAGAGCGGGGAGAGATCAATGCCGTCGCGTTTTCACCCGACGGCCAAACGGTGCTCACCGGCAGCAAGCACGGCGTCAAACTTTGGGACCTGGCAGGCAACGAAAAGCAGACTTTTGCAGACCCTGTCGAGAGCGTGCTGACCGCCGCTTTTTCACCCGACGGCAAGACCATTCTGACGGGTCACAGGGATGGTACGGCAAAACTGTGGGATACGAAAACCGGCAAGCCGTTACAAACTTTCAACCCCCATACGAAATGGATTACTGCTGTGGCCTTTTCACCCGCCGGCTTCGACGATCCCCAGGGCGGAAAATACATCCTCACCGGCAGCGAAGACGGCGCGGCCAAACTATGGAG
>JAKLJF010001053.1 GCA_023151335.1 Thermoanaerobaculia bacterium
TCATTTTTGCCACCCCAACTGGTTCGAACGGCAGGGTGGTTGGGCCAAAGAGGACAGTATTCCCTTCTTTATCAACTACGTTCAGCAGTGTGTCAAGCACTTCGGCGAGTATGCGATTTTTTGGAACACCTTTAACGAACCGAATGTATACGCCTACAACGGTTTTTTTTCCGGCGATTTCCCGCCGCACCTGAAGATGCGATATTTCCTGGCCAACCGTGTGCTGGATAACATGGGCAAAGCGCATGATATCGCCCGGACTCTGATCCGGGAAAAATCGAAAGACACGCCGGTGGGTATATCGCTCAATACAGCCCTTTTTGAAGCGGCTAACTGGCCCGGCGTATTGCCGGCAGCCTTTTCCCGCTGGTGGTTTCTCGACAGGGCAGCCCGACCCTTCCGGAAATGCGATTTCTGGGGGCTGAGTTATTATGCCTGCCTTTTGTTCGACCCTTTTCCCATTGATTTTATCAACCGGCCGGAAGCGGTGGAACAACGGCAGTTGCCACACGATAAAATGTGGATTTACCGGCCCGAGGGCCTGGGACGGATGTTGCGCCGATTTTGGAAAAAATACCAAAAGCCGGTCTTCGTCACTGAAAACGGCATTTGCACCGACGATCCGCGGCAGCGCATCCGGGCATTAAAAGATTACTTGAAAGAATGTCACGACGCCATTCGCGATGGCGTTGACCTGCGCGGCTATATCCATTGGAGCGCCTGGGATAATTTCGAATGGCATCTGGGGCCAACATACCGGTTTGGATTAGTGCGGGTTAACTTGGATACAATGGAGCGTAGTATGACTGATGCCGGTCTTTTTTACGAAAAAATAGCGCAACAAAACGGTGTAGAGATTTGATACCGTACATTCGCAGGTACTATGCTCATGCGTTTTTGCCTTTGTCTTGCCCTGCTCTGGCTGCCGCACGCTGTTTCTTCCCAGGTTTTTATGCGTCCGGTAGATAATGCGGCTGCGCTCGCCCTGGGCGGCGCCACGGTGGCCAATCCCGGTTTGACCACGGGCCTCGGCAACGATGCGCTGCCAGCGCTGGGTGAAAAGTCCGGCGTATTTCTGGGTTCAGCCTTGCCATTTGGTATAAGTGGTTGGCAAACGGCACAATTTCAGGGTTTTATGCGGGTGTCTGCCAATGATGGATTTGGCCTGGAAATATTACATTCCGGTATCGAGGAATACAGAGAGCAGCGTTTTCGCCTGCAATACGGCAGGCGTTTGGGCGACAAACTCCTCCTGGGCGGCAGCGCCGACGCGCTGCGTGTATCAGCGGCTGAATACGGCAATGCGACGGCGCTTAGTTTTGGCCTGAGTATTTTGGCAAATCCTTTGCCGGATGTCTGGATCGGGGCGCGGGTACAAAATCCGCTGCAACTTGAAATGGCCGGCGAAACAATCCCGGCTGTGCTGCGTATCGGCGCGGCGTGGAAAGCGTCCGGCGTCCTGACGCTGTTGACTGAAACGGAAAAAGACCTGGACCGGCGGGTACAGGTGAAAGGCGGCATCGAATATCAACCGGTATCGTTGCTGGTATTCCGGGCAGGTATTCGAACCGAGCCGGCGCGTATGAGTTTTGGCGCCGGGGGGCGTCTGAAAAACGGCCTGGCACTCGACTTCGGCGCCGAGTGGCATCCTGTTCTGGGCATTACGCCGGCGGCAATGCTGGTTTGGCGGAAATAAATAAATGTATAAAATACAGGCAATAATATCAACGGCTCTTAAGATCATTCCGGGCCATGATTGAAATTATTGCTGCGAAT
The DNA here is from genome assembly GCA_023151335.1 of Thermoanaerobaculia bacterium. Lineage (GTDB taxonomy): Bacteria > Bacteroidota > Bacteroidia > Chitinophagales > Saprospiraceae > M3007. The sequence continues at coordinate 1,777 of JAKLJF010001053.1, forward strand.
TGCATTTCCGGAAGTATTTTGTTAAAACTTTGAAGCGCTATTAGATAGTATCTCAAGGGAATTACCACAGGAGCCTGCCATTGTCCGGCGGTAGCAGCCACG
>JAKLJF010001054.1:0-346 GCA_023151335.1 Thermoanaerobaculia bacterium
TTAAACCCGTTAAACCCGTTAAACCCGCTCAACCCGTTAAACCCGTTAAACCCGTTAAACCCGCTCAACCCGTTAAATTACATTAAAAAAGCCCGTCCCGGCAAACCCGGGGCGGGCATTCTGTTGTTCATCCGGCCTGAAGTCATACAGGGTGGTATGGGCTTCGCCTTCTGACCAATACCGGCGGCGATTTGGGATCGCGGCCTGATAATCGGTTATTGAGCTGGTTGATTCCGGGATAGTTTTCGCGGTTATAGGGAAAGGCAGCGAGCGTTTTCGATTTGGTTTGCAGTAACATTCAGAGTAATTAGCCGCTTAAAGTGGTTGTGCAGCGGGGCTTCATGCC
>JAKLJF010001054.1:356-1875 GCA_023151335.1 Thermoanaerobaculia bacterium
GAATTTACCCAACGACAAACAGGTGCTGCGCGTCTGGCTCGAACGCGGCAAAGGCGGCAAAGAAGCCACCGTGGTGAAAGGCTACATCGGCCCGCCGGCCCGGCTGGAAGAACTGGCCAAATTGCTCAAAAACAAATGCGCCGCCGGCGGCAACGCCAAAGACGGCGTCATCATCGTGCAGGGCGACCATCGCGATAAAGTGTTGAAAATGCTGACGGAAATGGGGTATACGAACACGAAAAAAGCGGGCGGGTAATTGCGGATTGCGGATTGCGGATTGCGGATTAATTCCGCTCTTGGTATCGCGACCTTTCCCCAAGCCACATACAGTGCCAAGAGCTTTGTAATCCGCAATCCGCAATCCGCAATATAAATTTGTTATTTAAAAAAATGATATGAATAGCAGGGCAGACATTGGTTTGTGCAACATTCTTTTTATTATTGGCGCTAGTCTGTTGTTTGCTTTTTGCAATCCCGCCAAAAAGACTACTTCCACGTCCGGCCCGAAGCCGCCGGCCACTACGGGCGTCAAACCCCGCTACGAGCCGATGGACACGGTGCGCTGGACGCCGGCGCCCAATGCAAAGCCGCCCATTGGAAATCCGTCCGGCGTCGACCTGCCGCCGCTTACACCGTACGCCGGCCAGACTTACCGCCTGGCATTCCTGTTGCCTTTCCTGACCGACCAGGTCGATCCGCTGACACAAGCGGTTCCGGAGAAAAGCGATCTGGCGCTCCAGTTTTATGGCGGCGTCAGTCTGGCCCTGCAAAAACTGTCTACCGAAGAGGGACTTAACCTCAGCGTCGACGTGTTCGACACGCAGGCCGGCGACGCTGATTTTCAACGTCTGTTGAGCAATCCGCGGATAGATAAAGCACAGGTCGTGATCGGGCCCATCCGCAGCAGCCACGTGACCATGATGGCCGAACGCATCAAAAAGACCCGGCAAATCATGATCTCGCCGGAAAGTCCCAATATGGACCTGACCAGCCGGAACCCCGATTTTATCCAGACCAACCCCTCTCTTCGTGCCCACTGTGCGGCCATCACCCGCCATGTGTTGCAATACCACAGGCCCGACGCCGTCACCCTGGTGTGCAAACAAAAGGAAGCCGACCGTTTGCCTTATTTCCAGCAGGCTAATGCCGCGGGTAATCCCCGTTTTGCCGAACTGATCGTGCCCGACGCCGCTGCGAATTTCGACAATATCGATCTCCAGCGCTATTTCAGGCCCGGCCGTACCGCCGTGTTTATCCTGCCTACCTGGGCCAGTCAGGATTTTCTCATGGCCTTCCTGCGCAAACTCCGCACTGTGCGAGGTTCTAATCGGGTAGAGGTGTACGGTATGCCGCAATGGCGCAATTTTGAAAATATAGAACCGGAATATTTTGCCGAAATGAACGTGCATGTCACCTCGGCCTCGTTCGTCGACCGCACGGCAGAAGCGGCGCGTGCGTTCCGCCAGGCTTTTTACGACGCTTATGGCACCGTGCCCGGCGACGACGCTTACAACGGCTA
>JAKLJF010001055.1:0-1162 GCA_023151335.1 Thermoanaerobaculia bacterium
ACTGTTGTTTTGCCAGGTAATATTTTCGGAACATTATTTCGCGTCGCCACCTTTGGCGAATCCCACGGCCCGGCCATCGGCTGTATCATCGACGGTTGCCCGGCCGGACTGGAGCTCGACCTGAATTTCATCCAGCAGGAACTCGACCGGCGCCGGCCCGGCCAAAGCGCCATCGTCACCCAAAGAAAGGAAAGCGATACCGTGCAGGTGCTGAGCGGCGTTTTCGAAGGCAAAACCACCGGAACGCCCATCGCTTTTCTGATCCCCAACGAAGACCAGCGTTCCCGCGACTACAGCCACCTGGCCGGCACCTACCGGCCCAGCCACGCCGACTATACCTGGCAAGCCAAATACGGCCACCGCGATTACCGGGGCGGCGGACGCAGCAGCGCCCGCGAAACGGCAGCCCGCGTAGCCGCCGGCGCCCTGGCCAAACTACTGCTGCGAACGCAGGGCATCCATATTCAGGCCTATGTGAGCCAGGTGGGGCATCTGATACTGGACAAACCTTATACCGATCTCGAGTTATCCCAAACCGAAAGTAACGACGTCCGCTGTCCTGACCCGGCTATGGCAGAAAAAATGATCCGGCTGATCAAAAAAATCCGCAAAGCCGGCGACACCATCGGGGGAGTGGTCAGCGCCGTGGTGCGCGGCTGCCCTGCCGGACTGGGCGAGCCGGTTTTCGACAAACTGCACGCCGAGCTCGGCAAAGCCATGCTCAGTATCAACGCCGCCAAAGGATTCGAGTACGGCTCCGGATTTGCCGGGGTTAAAATGAAAGGTTCGCAACACAATGACCGCTTCCTCCCGCCTTTCCTCCAAACACCAAACGATGAACTTCAAACTTCAAACTTTAAACTTCAAACTACTTCCAACTATTCCGGCGGCATCCAGGGCGGTATTTCCAACGGCATGGACATCTATTTCCGCGTAGCCTTCAAACCCGTGGCCACGATCATGCGCGATCAGGAGTCCGTCAACACGGCCGGTGAAGCGGTTACCGTGAAGGGCAAGGGGCGGCACGATCCCTGCGTGGTACCGCGGGCCGTACCCATCGTGGAAGCAATGGCGGCGCTGGTGTTGGCCGACCATTGGCTACTGCTGAAAACGAATTATATCTGAAATTTTGCGCGCCGCACTCCCTTTAGCCGGGATGTTC
>JAKLJF010001055.1:1171-1875 GCA_023151335.1 Thermoanaerobaculia bacterium
TGGCCGACCATTGGCTACTGCTGAAAACGAATTATATCTGAAATTTTGCGCGCCGCACTCCCTTTAGCCGGGATGTTCAAATCAGCTACCTCATTTGAAAGTCAGGATCATCTTGGTATGCGGAATCCCGTCTTCCAGATACTCCTCCCCGGTGGAACGGAAGCCCAGACTTTCGTAAAATCGCAACAAATACGTTTGAGCGCCTATTTTGACGGGCAGCGGTCCAAACAAATGCCTGCATAAATCTATGCTGCGCTGCATGACCAACCGCCCGGCCCCTGTACCCCGGGCAGCAGGAGCGCTTACCACGCGGCCGATGGAACTGTAACCGGGATAGGACACGCCTTCGGGCAACAACCGGGTATAGGCCAGCAAACGCCCCCCTTCGTCGCGGCCCATCAGATGCCAGGCTTCGATATCCTTGCCGTCGGCATCGAGATAAGGACAGTTTTGTTCCACAACAAATACTTCCTGGCGCAGGGCCATGATTGCATACAATTCCCTCGGCGTGAGCTGATCGAAGGGCAAACAGGAAAAATACAGCATGAAACGCGGTTTTTGTTTATACTGCAAAGTTTTGTTGAACAATTGGTATTTATGTGTGAAAAGACTATTTTTGTACAAAATTCAACACATGGGGCTGACCATTCCGGACAATATCATCGCACAAACCGATATGACGCCAACCGAGCTCATGCTGGAGT
>JAKLJF010001056.1 GCA_023151335.1 Thermoanaerobaculia bacterium
ACACTGAAACGCCGGCGCGTGTCGGTGATAAAGCCCAGCTGAAGGCCTGCCCGGGGCGCTACTTTTTGGGAGAGGTTGGCGCCGCCGTTTTCGTACCGGAAAATCTGGTTGTGCGGCGTCAGCGAGGCGCCAAGCGTGAAACGGCGGAATCGCCTGTCGAGTGCATGAAAAGTCGATACAATGGTCCACACGTTTTGCTCGCCGGGCCTGACACTCCAAAATGTCGACAAACCGAGGCGCGCGCCGCGATTGAGCCAGGGCCCGCGGGGTTGGAAATCCCGGTAGTTAACGACTGCGTGGGAGGAGGAACCTCTGAAGCTATTCAAAGGTAGGGGGGCGAGCAGGAAAGGGCTGTATTCGGGGCTTCGCGCCTCATGTGCCACCGACCAGCCCCAGCGCCGGTTGATCCGCGACAAGGCAAGGTTGTAAGCATACCCTTGCCAGCGCGCGGTATCCGCCGTCTGAAGCGTCATCAGCGCATTGCCGCTGATCTCCAGGGTATTGGCGTGGTTGCGCAAACGAAAATCCGCCCCGGGCAAAAAAGTGTTCATGTCCCGGCCGGCCAGCATGGCAGCATTGGAAACGCGGGCGTAGCTGTTATTGGGAAATATGTATTCGGCGCTCAGGTAGTTGTAGGCCGACAGGTTTTGGTAGGTAATGGTCTCCCGGCTGATACTGCTGCTGCTGAGGAAGTTGGTAACTTCCGCTTTCACCGGCCCCAAGGTGGCATGATAGGCGCCCACCCGCCAGTTGCCTTTCGTCCGGCCGGTAAATTTTACGGCGTTCAGCAGTTTGCTTTCGTGAATACCGGTGAAAAATGTCCCTGGATTCAGCGGTCTGCGCCGGCTCAGTTGAAATGGCGAGATAACCGGGTTGGGCTCCAGAGAGCCGGCGCCGCGTTGAAAGAGACCACTTTCTTCCGCCAGCAGCTGCCTGGGCGCAGGCAAAGGGGCATTGCCGGAAATATTAAGACCGTCGTCGCCTGGAAAACTCAAACTGCCAAAACTTTTTGTAACACTTATTGGCGGCAATACGGTGACGTCCAGCGTGGCGCTTTCCGACAGGCCTAGACGCGCGTCGATACCGGCCGACTGTGTCAAACCATTGGAGTTCACAAATATACCCGGCGACTGGTAAGCGGTGTTGGTATGGATGGCCAGCGCATGGCGCTGTTCCTGATGAATATTTTGCAGACCGGTGAGCGAACCGAATTGCAGCACGCGGTCCTGCACCAAAGGATTTTGTGGACTCCAGGTTGAGGTCTCGCCCAGGCTGCGGTCGAATCGGGTGAATTGGATGCCCCAGTTTTGTTCCGTTATCCGGGGGTAACGCAGCGCGGTGTAAGGAATACGCATTTCCAGCGTCCAGCCGCCGGCTTGTAGCGTCACGGCGCTTTGCCAGTTGGCGTCCCAGGCGGTTTCGTCGCGCAGGTCCTGTTGGATACCCGCTGCCGAAACCGTAAAATCGAAGCTCAGCCGGTCGTCGTTCCAGGTGTCGATACTGACCTGGAACCAGTCGCCCGTCAGTTCGCCATCGCGAATGCCGCCGTCGCGGCGCACACCGCCGGCATCGGGGTCGTAACAGTGAGCCGCTACGTACAGGGCCGTTTCAGTGTAAAAAAGCCGGACTTCAGTGCGGCATTGGGGCGTTTCGCCAAAAACCGGGGTGGAAGTGGTAAATTCTTCCAGCGCGGACAGCCGCTGCCAGCAGGAATCGTTCAAGTGACCGTCTATCTCCGGATAACAATGGAGCCGCACGGCTTCCAGCATTTTTCCGGGCTGGGCAGGCAATAAAATGGCGCAACAGAGCAGGCAGATAATAAAGGATAATATTTTCATTTAAAATAAATTACGTTCCAAATACTAAACCCTCT
>JAKLJF010001057.1:0-263 GCA_023151335.1 Thermoanaerobaculia bacterium
GACCAATCGTACCGCTGATGGCAGTCACACCATCTATATCGAATGCCACCTGCGTATTTTCGGGGGCGATTACATAGAAGTTGTAGTTTGCTGTCAAAGGTGTGGTGGCATAGAACTCCAGCGTTCCATCGGCGCTTAGCGCCGGGGCGATGCCTTCGTCGAGGGCAAGGAAAGCGTCGGCCATTGGCTGGGTAGGATTGCCGGGAGTGTACAATACATCGGCATTGCCGACAGCCAATGCTATGGTGGACACATCCGTTTTC
>JAKLJF010001057.1:273-1867 GCA_023151335.1 Thermoanaerobaculia bacterium
TTCGATGGCCTGCCGGCGCATGCGCAGGCGCAATTCGGGCAGCAAGGCGCTTAACAAGGCGTTCATTTTCCCTGCTTCCGGCGCAGCCTGGTATGCAAGGTATGCGGCCTGCAACTCCGGATACCGGACAAAAAGCGCATCGAGGGCCTGCCGGCCGCTGTCGCGGAGTAGTTGCAGCGCCGCGCCGAGTTGTGTTTTCAGGTCGTTGGCGTCCGCAGGGCTGGTTAAGGCTGGAAAATCGCCCGGTAGCGAGAGGGCGTCCACCCGGTTTTGTAATTCGAGCCGGTCGATTTCCGAAAATATCCCGCGCACCGAAAGCAGTTTCCGAAAATGGTCGTAGGTCACCCGGGCCGGCAGCTGCAAGGTTTGCGGAAGAGATTCCGCGGGCCAGGCCAACGGCGCTTCGAAACTGACGGCGTTGTCCAACAACCCGGTAAAGCCGTCCACAGCGTCATTTTCGAAGACCAGGGCCAAACGGCCGCGCACAAAGGCGAGATCGACTTCCGGCGGCGCGGCGCCAAAGGCGTGTTCTACTGCGGCCAGGGCCGCGCGCAGGGATTGTATCGTTTGCAGCATCGCGGCAACCGGAAGGCCGAGTTTACCGCCGGGATCCCGGTGGCGCAGCAGAAAATCGAGGTCGGCCGCTTTCATGCTTGTCGATTTAAACTGTAAAACGGCCCGGACAAAACGCAACGCCGCGGGATCGTCCTCTTCCATCGGCTGCAAGGGATCGAATGCGGCGAGATTGACTAAAATATCAAAATCATCGGCACGAAGGCGCAACAGTTTGCTCCACCGGGCGTGCCGGACGTCCGCTTCCACCCGCGTATCCCACAAACCCAACAATTCCGGGATTTTTTTGTCGCCCAGGTTCAGCAAACGCTGTAAGCGTACAACATGGCCGGCACGGGCCAATACCTGTGTAAATACCGCATTCAGTTGCGGCAACTCCGCGATATTCTCCGGGGAAATATCCGACAAGGCGACCAGGGCCAGATCGGTTGTCTCCATGCTCCAGCCCGTTTTTTTCCACAGCCGGATAAAGCGGTGCAGTTTGTGGAAATCGGGTTCGGTCAGCTGATTTTGATTGAGAACAGGCAAGGCGCGGCGCAATTCCATGTTGCTGAACGAACAAGGCGATGCGTTGGCCCCGGTTTCGGTTTCCGTGAGGAGGATCATGGACATGATGGCGTCGTAATGGGCGATCACCCAACTTCGTACCCCGCCATCGCCATAATCCGTTTCGTCAAAACCAACCGGGATAAGCGCTTGAAATTCCTCACCTGACAGGTCGCCGTCGTGATACGCCATGATGTCCACCAGCGAAATATTCAACCGGTCTAACCTGGTCAGATTTGCGCTCGCGGCAAACGGATTGATAAACCGCGTTTTCAGCAACGCCGCCAACTCGGCGTAACTAATGTCCATGCGACGCGAAAAACTCGTGGCATTTCCGATGGCCGCATTCAATCCGGCAATAAGGAGGTCCGCGTCTTCTCCAAAGTACTCCGGCAACGCTTGGCCGTCACTTCCGGTGAAGATATCGAGCTCCCGGAGCGATAAGCCCAATGCTTCGCGCCGGGCCTCGGCGTTT
>JAKLJF010001058.1 GCA_023151335.1 Thermoanaerobaculia bacterium
ACCGGAATATTTCTTTTTTTCATTTGCAACACCAGTTTTTCGGGCAGCTCCCGGCGGCAGGAACAGTTTTTCAGGTGTTCCAGATGCCATTCGAGCCGTTGCTCGAATGTTGCGTTTTTGGGCATGCGGTGTTGCTCGTGCCAGGTTTTATTGATTTTCATCGTTTGTACAATTATATGTGTGAGCGGGTATATAGCATCGTTGCGCTGAAGTATTCGTGTCAGGGATTCAACCATGCAACCAGCTCAATAACTTCGATCCTTTCGTCACCCCCCCGGCTCCCTTCCGCTTCCGCTCCACAAACGCCTGTACGTCTTTCCATTTCCCGGTATTCAGAATATCATCGGCCGTGCACCAGGCCCGCCGGGCCACGAGGATGCCGAGCTTCATGTAGTTGAAGTTGGACAGCTGGTGCATATCGGTGCTGATGACCAGTTTGACGCCTTTTTCCCGGGCCATGCGCGCCCATTCGTCGTTGAGATCCATGCGGTTGGGCTGGGCATTGATCTCCAGGGCCGTGCCCGTTTCGGCGGCTGCTTCGATCACGCGCCGCAAGTCCACGGGGTATGCTTCCCGCGTGCCGATGAGCCGCCCTGTGGGGTGGCCGATAATGGCGACGTGCGGGTTTTCGCAGGCTTTGATGATCCGGTCGGTATTGTCGCGGCTGAAAGCCGAGTGGATGGAGCCCACGACGATGTCGAGTTGGCCGAGCACCTCGCCGGACAAATCCAGCGAGCCGTCGGGGAGGATATCCACCTCGGCGCCCGATTTAACGAAGTCTTCGCCCAGTTTTTCATTCACTTCCCGGATGGCCTTTATCTGTTCGAGGAATTGCTTCTCGTCCATACCCTTTGCAATACGGGAAGCCTTGGAGTGATCGGTGAGGACGATGTAGCGGTAGGGCAGGTGTTTTTTCACGTAGCGGGCCACTTCTTCTATGCTGTGCATGCCGTCGGACCAGTCGGTGTGCATTTGCAGGTCGCCGCGTATGTCGTCGAGGGTGACGAGTTCCGGTATTTTGTGCCGGGCGGCGAGTTCCAGTTCGCCGCGGTCCTCGCGCATTTCGGGCGGCATCCAGCGGAAGTCGAGGGCGCGGTACACGTCTTCCTCCTCTTCGCCGGCGATACGTTTGTTGTCTTTGATCCGGAAAACGCCGTATTCACTGATTTTCAGGCCCATGTCTTTGGCGATAGCGCGCAGGTGCACGTTGTGTTCTTTCGAGCCGGTGAAATATTGCAGCGCCGCTCCCCATTCGTCGCGGTGCACCAGGCGAATATCCACCTGCCGCAGATGGTCTTTAATAATGGCGCTCACCTTGGTGTCGCCCCGGGCCAGCACCTGGCCGATGTTGGCCCAGCCGGTGAAAAAGTTCATGATCTTGTTCCGGTGCCGGTCTTCGGCGGCCACGAGGATATCGATGTCGCCGATGGTTTCTTTGCCCCGCCGCAGGCTGCCGGCCAGTTCCACTTTTTTCACCTCCGGCAATTGTTTCAGGCGTCCGACGATGGTTTCGCCCAGGTCGAGAGCATCCCACAGCAGCATGCGTTCTTCGAGGGTTTTGTGCAGTTTCAGGCCCTTCATCATGTTTTCCACCTTTTTGGGGCCGAAACCTTTCAGGCGGCCGATGCTGCCGTCCTGCAGGGCTTTGACGATGCCTGCCCGCGTTCTGATACCCAGCGCCGCGCTGATCTGTTTAAGCGACTGCGGGCCGAAACCCTTGATGTCGAGCATGTCGAGCATCTCGTGCGGCACGGTGGTTTTGAGCGATTCGTATTTGGCGATTTTGCCCGTTTCGAGGTATTCTTTGATCTTTTCGGCGATGCTTTCGCCGATACCCGGCAGTTCTTCCAGTTGATTTTCGGCCA
>JAKLJF010001059.1 GCA_023151335.1 Thermoanaerobaculia bacterium
AATGGTAAGACAAGCGACAAATTGAACCGGAAAGCCCTTGTGCCAAACCAAACTTCAATTTTGTGTAAAACCCGTGAACAGATAATGACAGCAACCGACACCGCCGCCCTGAAAAACACCGACGCCCCGCCCGCCCGCTGGGAAACCTCGGCTGCCGCCGCCATTCGTTCGCGCCGGCGCATGGCTATCCGCGACTATATCTCGACCCTCGACCCGGAGCGCGACTGCCAGCAGATTGCCTACCTGAGTTCGTGTTATGAATTCCCGTGGGACACGACGCGCTCGCTCGAATTCGCCCTGTTCCGCGTTTTCGGCGTGGCCAAGGGTACCCCCCTGCTCGTGCAGACCGGCGAATTTGTACAACGCACCCAAAAACGCTACGACGACACGGTGCTCATCCTCTCCGAAATTCTCGAAAGCGGCGGCTACGACACGCCGCGCGGGCATGCCGCCCTGGTGCGCATGAACAAACAGCACGGGCGGTTTCAAATCCCGAACGATGAGTATCTGTACACGCTCTCTACCTTTATCCTCGAACCCATCCGCTGGAATGAAAAATACGGCTGGCGCCCCCTGACGGAGACGGAAAAACAGGCCAGCTACTTCTTTTGGCGCGAGGTCGGTCGCCGCATGGGCATTCGCGACATACCGGAAAGCCTCGAAGCGTACGATAAATTCAACCGCGACTTTGAAGCTGCCGAGTTCCGCTATTCGCCCGACAACGAAACCGTTGCCCTGGCCACGCGTAACCTGTTCCTGTCCTGGTTTTTGCCCCCCTCGCTCTACCGGATCGGCGCGCCGTTTGTACATGCGATGATGGACGATCATTTGCTGAACGCCGTGGGCCTGAAGCCTGCTCCGCGCTGGCTCCAAAGTATGGTGCAAGGGCTGATCCGTTGGCGCGGCCGCCTGGCGGGCCTGCTGCCGCCACGCCGCAAGCCGCGCCTGCTGACGAAAACCCCCACGCCCACCTATCCGGACGGGTACGTGATCGCGGAATTGGGCGCAACAAAATAGGCCGGTGTTTTACCATTTCTCCAGCGTTAGTTCCAGCCAGGTCGTTTCACCGCGTTTCATCTCCACACCAGACACCGTGAGCGGTTTGTACCCGATTTTTCCCACCTGTACGGTGTAAAAGCCGGGCTGCGCAACGCCGGTTTTGAACAAGCCGTCGGGCCGGGTCACGTCGCCGTTTGGGGTACTGACCAGCACTACTTTTGTTTTGCCAAGGGGTTGGCCGGTCGCGGCATCGCTGACGCGGCCTTCCAGGTAAGCGGCGCGTTCGTAGCCGGGTTGGAAAATGAACAACCCTTCGTTTTTTGCCGTGGCAAACAGGATGCCGGAAGGCAGGTAGGGGTCGGCATCCCATACCAGGGAGTTGCCCAGGCTGGCCCAGGCCGTTTCGACGAGGTTGTCGGGGCGGTGGGCGTCCACGATGGTCAGCTGACCACCGTAGGAAGGGTTGATGAGAAAATCGTTGAGCACCCGCACGTTGTGCACTTCGAAGGAAGGTTTCTGACTGGGGAAATACAGGTCGAGTTGGGTGATATTATCCAGGTTGGAAACATCAAAGGCGCCGAGCGGGGTGTTCGGTTTTTCATCGGTGGTGAACAGGATGCGGCCATTGCCGGACAGCCAGGCATTGTGGTTGAAACGCCCCGGGGTGGGTTGCGTGGCCAGCACCTTGGGATGGGTTTTGTCGGACACGTCGATGACGCTGAATTGGCCGGCATATATTTCACTGCTCCATAGCGTGTCGCCCCGGATGTATCCGTCGTGCACGTAGGGTTGTTTGTAAATACTTTTCACCTGTGGGTTCCAGGGGTCGGCGAGGTCGCAGATCACCGCGCCATTTTGGGT
>JAKLJF010000105.1 GCA_023151335.1 Thermoanaerobaculia bacterium
CGTAAATCCGCCGGAAATACACGTATTCGCCACCCGCCCCGGCCATCATGCCTGCAATCTCGGCATTACTCAGCGCGCCGCACAAACTGATAACGCCTGCCAGGATCCAGGCCCACAGTACCAGGTCGGGCGACATCAGTTGCTCCGACATGGGCGCCACTTTTTTATACACCCCCGAACCGATCACCGAACTGACAACGAGAATGGTTGCAGCCCCAAGTGTGAGGCTGCGGATGAGTTGACCTTGTTGTTTTTCCATTTTGACTTGTTATTGTTGAAACCATCCGTGCGGGTATTCCCCCAGGGGTGCAAAGTGAAAGGCCTCCAGTTGTTTAAGGGTTCTTTGCCGGAGAAAACCCAGGCGCTGGTTGACCAAAACCGGATGCCCCTTGGCCAGCAATGGTTGATAAAGATTTTGGAAGCGGGTGAATTTCAGGGTTTTGTGCCGGTGCGTTCGCTCATCCAAAATGGCGGCGCTCGTTTTACTCACGCTGGCAATCTCTTCCTGGTCCTCGGTGAGCCAGATATCGCCCAACGCATGGTTGGCGCGGTAAACCCGTCTGATCTGGGTAAGAGGTAAATGCCCCGGCGCACTACCCGTGCCGGCCCGCCAAACACAGATCATACCCTCATCGTTGGCCGGCGGGCGGCTTGGCGTGCGGATGGTGTCCAGGATTTCATCGGCATACGCGCCGCCGATGTATTCGGCCCTGATCTTCCAGCCGTCAAAATCGGGGGTAGTTACGGGTGGCAACGGCGTATCTTCTTCCTGCCAGTTTTGTTTTTCCCAACGCTGTACGGCCACACGGGTAGCCCATTGACTCGACCGCCAAATTAGCCAGCGAAAGGCTGTTTCCATCAGTTGAACCTGGGCGAAAGGCCCTCGTACGATAGCCAGTGGTTCTCCGGGCAACAGCAACATGCCTTCCGGCGCCGCCCACACATTTACGCGCAGGCGCAACCGTTGCAGGTAATTGAGAAAACTTTCGCTAAATACCGTACGTCCGCGCTCGTCGGTGACCCGCACGAGATGTTGGATCACTTCGGGCGTAAACCGGAACCGGCGGATATGTTCGGCCAGCAGGCCAGCGCCGCAGGCGATGGCAAACGGATGGCTGGGCCGGTAAACCAGGTGGAATAAACTGTCTTCATGATAGGCGCCGGAATGCCAGGATTCCTGTGCCAGGTATGCCGGACCGAGGTCGGAAAGCCAGTCGAAAGTATGCGTGGATGCCATCAGACAAAGGGTAATAAGCGCGATTCTCCGCGATTAATGTTGGCGGCCAAAAATGACGTAGCCAACGGCAAAGAAAAACATATTACCCTGCAACGCGGGATTTTTCCCGCCCAAATTCAACCACCGGTGCCCAACCCTCAGCCGAACGCCTTGATAGGAATCCGAATCCGAGCCATCCCCAATCCTGAATTTCACATCTGCATGGATGGCGGCGCTCAGGTGCATTCCCTGAAACTTAAAAAAATCGAAATAATCCGGATTGGGATCGTCCTCATCACCGGATGGCGGTCGGAGTGTGCTGTAACCGCCCCCCACCATCGGGAAAATGCGCAAACGCGGCTGGTTGACCAGGTCATAACCCGTTTCCATTTCAACACCCCAAAACACGGAGGATTCGCCTTTTTCCCAAAAATATCCCTTTGCCTCCACGGGCTGGTCCACTTTCTGCCCGCCAACAGGTACTCTTAAACTAAGATTCCAGCGTTTCCGCCAGTAACCGAGGCCAAAATCGGCGCCGTATGCCGTTCGGAAGTTCCGTTCGAGCATGCCGGACCAATTGCCCTGGAAAAAGTGAAAGTCCAGCGAGAGCGCCCAGTCGTGCGGCGGGGGTATATTGTACATACGTTTGCGCATAAAACGTTTGTACCGTGTTTTGGGGTAATGTTGTAAAAAACTGTCCAGCCTGGCATCATATTCACTTGCAGCCGGTTCTTCCGTACTCAGGCGCAGCAAATAATTCAGTAGCAATCCGGAAAACGCCTTGTCTTCGGCGGGCAAAGAAGCCTGTTGAATTTGTTCAAAATACTGTTCCCGGCCGTTGTACATCCCGTTGTCCACGATATTGAACAAGCTGTCATCCGGCGGCGGTATTTTCATTCTGTTTGTTTCTTCCCAGGCATTGGTAAACCGGGCTGCCTCGCCCAGAACGGCGTTATAATCATTCAGCCAGAAATACAACAACCACCGTTCATCCCATTGAAGCGGCAGATAGTTGTCGTCCTCCAGAATGCGCAGGGCGAGCAGCCAGTTTTTTACCGTTGTTTTGTCGCTATCGCGGAAACCGGTTATGAGCCCCTGCCGGCCCGCGGCGATCTGTTCCGCCTGGGTGCGCGGGGTATCGACCTGACTGCTAAGGCTCAACGGCAGACAGAAAAACAAGCAGATAAAAACGTAACGGTACATGTTCATTTGACTGGAAATGAGTTAAATTTCAATGTTGCCCTGAAAAACCTTTTGCGCCGGTCCGCAGAGCCAAATATCTGTAAAAGAACCATCCCCATGTGCCATAAAACGGACAAGCAGGTCGCCTCCTTTGGCCCGGACGGGTATTTCCTGCCTTCCCGGCGATTTTTTGCTGTCAATGAAACTGGCAATGGCCGCGGCCGTCACCCCTGTGCCGCAGGCAAGGGTTTCATCTTCCACACCGCGTTCGTATGTACGGATCAGCAGCCGCCCTTCTTTCTCCCGGGCAAAGTTGACGTTAATTCCTTCTTTTTCAAATCGTTCTGAATACCGCACCGCCCGGCCTTCCTGTTTTACATTCAGCATTTCGGTATCCGGCACGAAACGTACAAAATGGGGTGAGCCGGTATTCAGGATAAATGCCGGGCAGTCGGCGCCCATGACCTGTTCGATGCGGTTTACGTCATTCATTTTTAATTCCACCCATTCACCGCCGGGACCGGTAGAGTAGGGGAGTGTGGCCCGGTGTTCGCCGTCGATCGCCATAAACCGGTAGCCTTGCGCATCGCCTGGAATGCCGAGGTGTTTGGCGAAGGCGGCAATACATCGTCCGCCATTACCACACATGGTGCTTTCCCGCCCGTCGGCATTAAAATACACCATTTCAAAATCCAGGGCGGAATGGTTTTGCAAAAGGATGAGGCCGTCAGCGCCAATGCCAAAATGACGGTCGCACAAAAAAGCGATTTGTTGCGTATCCCCGCGGCCGAGCAGCTGGCGCTGTCGCTGGTCGAGCATAATAAAGTCATTCCCTGCCCCCTGATACTTGAAAAACTGCATCATTTTATTTTTAAGGCAAAAATGCGCTGCTTCACCGTAAAAAAAAGTGTTAAGATTCGTTAAGAGGCACGATTTTTAGGGAGCATATTTGCGCTGTGCCGTACTTTTTGCCTTTAGAATTGTTTATTCAAACTAAAATAATCATTGCTGCGTTTTCGTGTGCGGTTTTAACAACTACGGTTTAAAATCTACGCGTCATGTCTATGAGAAAATATGCCATTCTTTTTTCGGTATCGCTGACGAGTGCTTTTTTGGCGGTCTTTTTATATCGTCAGTTGGAAGGCCCGCGGCGGGTATTGTGGAATGAAACCGAAAACGGAGGGGTTCGGTACGCCAGCCTGGTGGATAAATTATTTAACGCGCGTTCGAACAGCACCTTTTTATCGTCGGCGCCTACCGATTTTATCCTGGCGGCCGAAGCTGCCACGCCTGCCGTGGTAAATATCCGCGCCCTGCTGGAAGCGGGCGACGGCATCTGGGGCAGCAGTTCGCTGACAGGCTCATCGGGATCGGGCGTTATCATGTCGCCCGACGGATATGTCGTCACCAACCATCACGTGGTGGAGAATAGCCGTGATATTAAGGTCACGCTGGCCGACAAACGCGAGTACAAGGCCAGTTTGGTAGGCTCCGATCCTTCTACGGATATTGCCCTGCTCAAGATTGACGAGTATGATTTGCCCTTCATGTTATTTGGAAACAGCGATTCCGTGCGGGTAGGCGAGTGGGTGTTGGCGGTTGGCAATCCGTTCAATCTGGAAAGTACGGTCACGGCTGGTATTGTGAGTGCCAAAGGCCGGAATATCAATATCTTAGGTGGTGTCACAAGTATCGAATCGTTTATTCAGACCGACGCGGCGGTCAATCCCGGCAATAGCGGGGGGGCGCTGGTGAATACGGCGGGCGAGCTGATCGGGATCAACACCGCCATTATCACGGAATCGGGCAGTTACGAGGGATATTCCTTCGCGGTACCCTCCAACCTGGTGCAAAAAATCCTGCGCGATCTGCGCGAATTCGGCGAAGTGCAACGGGCCTTTCTTGGCGTAAATATTGAAGACCTCGACAGCGAGGTCGCCCGCGAAATGGGGCTGCCCAATGCAGACGGCGTGCGGGTAACGCGGATCAACAAAAACGGTGCTGCCGCGGATGCCGGGCTTAAAGCCGGCGACATCATCCTGGGCCTGAATAACGCCCGGGTAAAACGAACCCCGGAATTGCAGGAGTATGTTGGCCGTTTTCGTCCCGGCGACCGGATCAACGTAGAGTTCTGGAGGGAAGGCAAAAAATATTCTGCCAATGTTTTACTGAAAGACCTGAACAATTCCACCCGCGTCACCTCGAACGTGAAGGGCAACGAGCTGGAGGAATCTTTGGGTTTTGAACTGCGCGATCTCTCCCGCGATGAACAACGCCGCACCCGGGTGCAGGGCGCCATGGTATCCAGCATCCGCCGGGGCAGCATCGTATATGATACGAATATGCAGCCGGGTTTTATCATTACCAGCGTAAATGGTAACCGTGTTACAGACATGGCGGAAACCATTGAATGTGTCCGGAATGCCTTTAACAGCCTGGTGCTGGACGGTTATTATGAGGGGGAACCCGATCTGTATTCGTACCGGTTCCGCAAGCAGCAATAGGCTTTAGTTATTCCCGGTTTTTTGCTTTTTTTGCGCCGCTTCGTCCTGCAGGCGTTTCAATTCGGCTTTTGCCTTTTCGATGTCTGCCTGGATCTGGGTCAGTTGTTGTTGTGCCTGCTGGATTTTCTGATTTTCAGCGCTCACCTTTTGGGCTGTCTCCGATTTGATCCGGGCCAGTTCGGCAGCGCTTTCCGCTTTCAGGTCAGCGATGGTTTTGGCCTCGTGCTCTCTTGTTTGTGCAATGTTGGCCGCTGCCTCCTGTTTAGCTTTATAAACCGACTCGGATGTTTCTTTCTGGATCGTGGTAATTTCTTCCTGCGATTTTTTACGGGCATCTTCCGTTTCGATGGCGTATTGCCGGCGTTTGTCTTCGGCTTCCTTGCGGGCGGCAGCCACCTGTGCCGCTGCCTGGTTGCGCACATCCTCCATCTCCTTTCGCGAACGCTCCTGTGCGTCGGACACCTCCCTGGCAAACGCGGCTTTTTTATCGTCGGCGTCTTTTTTCGCCTGCGCTATCGTTTCTAACGCTTGTTGTTTGGCGGCCGCAACTTCGCGGGCGGCGTTTTCTTTGGTGGAAGCCACCAGATTGGCCGATTCTTCTTTTGCTTTCGCCACCGCTTCAGCGCTTTCCTGTCTGACACGGGCAGCATTTTCCCTTGCGGTTTTAATTTCTTCGGCAGCCTGTTGGTTGGCATTGGCCACTTCCTGCGCGGCGCGCTCGCGGGCCACTGCTACTTCCGAGGCCAGGCGTTGCCGCTCGCGGGCCGAATTTTCGCGGGCAACACGCACGCTGTCGGCCTCCGCGGTTTTAATAGCTGCCACTGCCTGCGCACTTTGCCGTTTTGCCTCGGCTACCGCGTTGGCCGATTCCTGTTGTGCCCGCACCTGCGCTTCTTTGGCCGCGGCGATTTCCTGCGCGGCTTTCTCTTTGGCTGCGGCGATTTCCTGTGCGGCCTTTTCGCGTGTTTTCACCACTTCCTGTGCCGAGGCATTGCTGGTCTCCTGTTGTATCTTCTTTGCATCGGCGATGGTTTGTGCGGCTTCAGCCTGAATTTGTTTGATCCGGTCGTCGGCAGTTGATTTGGCCGATGATACCTCTTCGGCGTATTGTTTTTGCGCTTGGTCTGCTTTGGAATTGGCTTCCACGACTTTGTTGCGCGCTTCTTCCTGCGCTTTGATCACCTCTTGCTGACTTCGGTCGCGGGCCTTGAGCACTTCGTCGGCACTTTGTTGTTTTATTTTATTTTCCTGTTCGCGGGCGGCGGCAACGGCTTTGGCCAGGTCTTCCTGTATTTTGGCGATTTCGGTTTCCGCGCGCCGGCGCGCGATCAAAACGTTTGCTGCGATGGAGTCGCGTTCTGCCTTGGCGCGGTTTTGAGCCTCGGCAATGGCTTTTGCCGCTTCATCTTGTACCTGCTGCACGCTTGCCGCGGCACGCTGGCGGCTTTCAGCCACCTCTTTGGCAATATCCAGTTTTTCAGTAGCCGCTTTTTCTTTTTGTGCCGCTACATCCTGACGGGTGCGTTCTATTTCATCTGCCGCGCGTTTTTTGGCGTCGGCAACTTCGAGGGCGCTGGCTTCCTTTTGTTTGGCCACACTCTCCCGGATCTCTGCCAATTCGTTTGCGCTGTTTTGTTGCAGCAGGGCTTTTTCCTCGGCGGCCTTCCGTCGGGATTCGGCCAGTTCGTTAGCCAGCCGTTGTTTTTCCAGAACGCTGTTTTCCCGCATCCGGGCTACTTCGTTGGCTGTTTCTTCCTGTATTTTCAGGATTTGTTCATTGGCTGTTTTTTTGGCAGTAACCACATCTTCTGTAGTCTTTTCTTTTTCCGATTTGGCCCGCTCGCGCGCTTCTGTTACGATCCGGGTGTTTTCCTCGCGGATCCGTTTAAGTTCCTCATCGGCATTGGTGCGGGAAGTGGCGATTTCGTCGGCGTATTGCAACTTTGCCTGATCCAGCTTTTCTTTGATTTTGACCAATTCTTTGGCGGCGTTATCACGCGCTTTTTGCACTTCGTCGGCGGCGGCCAGGCGGGCTTTCTGAATATCCTCTGCTGCTTTGCGGCGCTCTTCTTCAACGTTGATAAATATTTTGGAAACAGCGGAGTCGGCCCTGCTTTTGTTTTGGCTGATGAATGCCTGCGTTTCTGCTTTGGTCTTTTCGATTTCAGCCATGCTGGTTTTTCTGGCTTCCAGTACCTCGTTGGCGTATTCGAGTTTTTTCTGATTGGCGGCTTCCCGCGCAGCGGCAACCTCCTGTTGCAGTTGTAATTTTATTTGTTCGCCGCGTTCTTTTTCCGCCTTTATTTCATTGCGAAGGGTTTCTTTGGTGCGTTCCAACTCGGCCCGAAGACTGACCACTTCCTCGTCACTGACGGGAGCGGAAGGGGATTTTTTGGGGGGAGCAGTCGTTTTGCCTCCGCTGCCCGTTGTGCCGGCCGGCGTGGTGCCGGAAGTTTGGCTCGTTTTTTTTGTTTCTATTGCCGCGCCGGGCGTATCCTTTACGGCGGTTGCCTCTATTACGTTGCTGAAACAGATGCACAGGTTTCTGAATTCGCTTTGGCGGTTGGGGTTGATGGTAAATTTATACTTCTGCCGGTCGACGAAGTTGATCAGATTGACGCCGGTAATGGTCGTATTGGAAAGCCAATTGATCGCTTCGAGATCGAGTTGCAGGTTGTTTCGATGGGTGGGCACATTTCCAGGCACTACTTCACCCAGGTTGATAAATTTATAGGCCCGTTCCTTACCGGTAAAGTCGACAAAAACGACCTGGTCATCCTGATTGAACTCGATCCCTCCTACCGAAGTCATCCGGGCGTATATGCCTTTTTCATCGGTAAAAAATTCGATGCCGTAGTTGTAGCCGCCACGTACGACGATGGTTACAAGGTCGGTGCGGACGATCTGGATACCGGATATTTTTTTATTTTCCTGGATAATGCCGGAACAATCCTGAGCGTGAATGGCGGAGGTAATAAAAAAGGTAATTAACAGGGTAGCGTAACGAAGGTAGGGTGTCATGTTACTTATCTGGGCGAATAGGTTGAAAAAACAAATGAACGACGGGGCAGCAATTTAGATTTTTTCTACTAGCTAATATTAGCAGTTTGGGGCCATAAAGTTTTGTTAAAAATTCCCGGAAAACCAGCATCACTCCGGACGTTTGTACAATTTCATCCAAACCCCGCAACGCGAGACCTCTTTTGCCGGTTGCCACTCCCGGTCCAGGATTTCAAAATCTTCCTCCGAAAAATCGTTAAAAATATTGGAAACGAGGATGTATTGGTTGCGGGAAAAATCTTTTTCCACAAATTGTCTTTTATCCCCGTTCAGCAGCAGGTTTTCACCGGTATTGATATTGGGAAACGATGTGCCGATATTTTGAAACGGAATATTTTCCCGTTCTATAAAATCGATCATTTCGCTTCGCAGGCGGTGATAGGGCAAATGCGCAAGTGTGGCATCCCAGTCCATCGAAACGCCCCGTGGATAAATCCAGCAATTGCCGCTTAACATGCCGGCGATGAGCAGGATCAGCAGGCCTGTTTTGTATTTTTCTGTTAAACCGGAGTGAACAATCGTATGAAAAACAAAAAGATGAAAGATCAAAAATAAGGACAAAAAGTAACGGTGTGCTGAAAGCGTTTGGTATATGACTGCCGAGGGTGTTAAAAAAACAGCAAGGTAAAAAAACAGCAAGAGTATCGATGAAGCGCTGAATTTAACTGTTAAGGCGCCGTTTTGATTGGCGTTTTGGAATAAATGCATGATTTGCCGCCAGGCGCCGGCTGATATTAATAAAAATATCAATACTCCCCATTCAAAAATCCGTCCGAAATCCGTCCATCGCCATCCCACCACCAACAGGTTGCGCAAAAGGGTCATTCCCTTTGCGGCTTCAAAGGCCGGCGCCCAGGGCGAGGCGGCGTGGTATCCGGTCCATCCGCTTGCCTGGTGATGCCACCATAAGAACCAGCCGGCAAAAACAAATCCTGGTAAAAATGCCAGAAACGAAAGGCGTCCCGGCCTGAAAAACAGCCGGGGCTGCCAATGGGCGGTCATTTGCCAGAGAAACAAAGCAGCAGCCGTCATCATGCCCCGCATACTGACGGCGCAAAGGCCCAAAATACCAATGGTTACCCAAAGGTTGCGGTGGCTGAGCAATCCGTCTGTTGCCAGTAAAAAACAAAAAACTAATATGATATCAGGGCTTACCAGGGCGCTTTGCCCGGCGAGAACCGGATCGAAAAATGCCAGCGGAATGAGCCAAACGGCCCATTTATTGTCAGCCGTTTTGCAGGCGAGCCGGTATAACAACCAGGCTATTCCGCACAGAAAAGGGAACATGACCCAATGGCTGGCCGGCAAGGTTTTACCGGCTATGTTCCAGACCAGGGCCAGCAAATAACCGAATACTGGCGGATGACCACTGTCGATTTCCGTTGGAAGCAGCGTCCAGCGGAGCTCATTGTTAAAAAAATGATGAGCGTGTTTGCTGGCCAGTTGGACGGTATCCCAGAAAAAAGGATCGGATTGCACATAAAATGTCCAGGCAGCCAGTAAAATAAAACAGGGTAATAGCTTCGGCAATGCGCGCAAACGGTGTTTTGGCGCAAAGGTCATACATTTTCAGTGCAAAGTTGAACTGATCAGACGCAAAAACTCGCTGCGGGTCTCCGCATTTCTGAATTCCCCCGTAAAGGCAGAAGTAGTGGTAATACTGTTTTGTTTTTGAACGCCGCGCATCATCATACACATGTGCTGGGCTTCGATCACAACCGCCACGCCCAGGGGCTGAAGGGTTTCCTGGATAACATCCCTGATCTCGATGGTCAGTCGTTCCTGTACTTGCAAACGGCGTGCAAACACGTCCACCACCCTGGGAATTTTACTCAACCCCACGATATAGCCATTCGGAATGTAGGCTACGTGCGCTTTCCCGAAAAAGGGCAACAGGTGATGCTCGCAAAGTGAATACAGCTCTATGTTTTTCACCAGCACCATTTCGCTGTAATCCTGCCGGAACATGGCCGATCTTAATATGGCCACGGGGTCCTGGCCATAGCCCTGCGTCAGGAATTGAAATGCCTTGGCAGCCCTTTCCGGGGTTTTCATCAATCCTTCCCGGTCGATCTGCTCGCCGATGTGAGACAAAATAGCCTCATAGTTCAGGCGTAAATTTTCAGTTTGGGCCATAGTATTCCGCGTAAATGGTTTCTGTTTCCCAAAGTTTGATCGCATGCAATTGGCAGGGATAGGGTTCCAATGCACGCTCCAATCGTTGCCAGATGAGGATAACAAGGTTCTCAGTGGTTGGTTGCATGCCTTTGGGAATAAAATCCACGTCGAGGTTCAGATTGCTGTGATCCAGGTGATCGGTAACCTCGGTTTTGATAATGACACTTAATTTTTTTACGTCGATGATGAAGCCGGTGACCGGGTCGGGCATACCTTTTACCGTGACATGAAGGGTGTAATTATGCCCATGCCAGTTTTTGTTCGAGCATTTGCCAAATACTTCGACATTCTGAGCCTCCGTCCAGTCATTAACCCACAGTTTATGTGCGGCATTAAAACGTTCGATTCGGGTAATATAGACCATAATATTTTTAAAACGGGCGCAAAGGTAAGGGGAATACCGGTTTTTAGCGCGCCAGAAATTTAGACTTGAGGTCGTTCAAACCATGCTTCATCTGGTACAGTTCCCGGTTTATCTAAAATTTGGAACGTGCGGGCAGGTATGCTGTTTTTTTGTCTGCCTTTTTTGCGCAAACCGCAACTATGACTGCCCGGCGACTCATCGACATATTATACGACACGCTGACCCTGCGGCCAGTGTACCATGCGTTGTTTTGGGTCGTTTTGTTCTGTACAATGGTGGTGCTGGGATACGAACATATCGACGACCTCCCATTTGTGCTGGGCAACGAAGCGATCAGTTTGGCGTTTCACATGGCAGTTGTTTATTTTAATCTTTTTTATCTGATCCCCAATTATTTAGCTAAAAACGTCCTCCTCTACCTGAGTCTTTTGTTGTTGACCTGTGCGATAGTTACGCCGATCCAACTGCTGGTTTTATACCTGAAATTTTCAGGAATGCACTATTTGCAGGATCAATTGGTAAGGGAGCAGGGCCTGCTATTTTTAGGTAGTTTTTTTGTGGGCCTCATATCCACCATCCTGAGGGTAATCACCGAT
>JAKLJF010001060.1 GCA_023151335.1 Thermoanaerobaculia bacterium
GTTCATGGTGTTGTGCGTTTAGAAGGTTTGGAAGGTTTGGAAGGTTTATGAGGGTTTATGAGGGTTTATGAGGGTTTATGAGGGTTTAGAGGGTAATCTTTGGCCTCTAAACCCTCTAAACCCTCATAAACCCTCTAAACCTTCATAAACCTGCCATTCCAATTGAAATTCCTGCTCCGCCGCGGCTTTCCCGTTCACCAAAATACGCAGCCGGTGTATGCCGGGGTAGTGTTTGCGGGTGGTAAAATCGGTGAAGCGCTGCCGCCGTTCTATGTTTTCCGACTGGCCGGGCGCCAGGGTAGTTTCCTTGATTTTAAACACTTTGGATGAAATTTTGCCGCTGCCGGTCAGGTAGTCGATGCCGTATTCGAGGCGGATTTGCCGGGCTTGCTCTGCCGTGTTTTTTACAGTAAAGGAAAAAACGAGCGTCCCGCCAATGGCCAGCGCATCCGGCGCCGAGAGGTTTTCCACGGCTACACCGCTGATCTCCTGTCCGAACCCGAAGCGGGCGAGGGCTTCGGCGTGGCCCTTTTTGAGCAGGCCCCGCAGGGCGTGCCGTACCACGCGGTCGGTTTCCGGGCTTTGCCCCTGCCAGCGGGCGGCTATTTCCAGGGCCAGCGCGGGGTGGTCTTTGGAAATATCGTTCAGGTTGTTGGCCACCGAGCGGCGCACCGTTTCAGCAGGATCGTTTTTAAGTTCCTCCAATACGGGCAGGATGGGCGAAGGGTCGCGTTTGAGCGCCGGGATGCCCATGCCCCAGGGCAGCCGGGGGCGAAATCCTTCGCTGGCCAGGCGGCGCACCATGGCGCTGCTGTGTTGGGCCCAGCGCAACATTTGCGGGTACATGCGTTCCGGGTAACGCAACAGAAACGGCCTTACGGCAAATTCGGCGCTACACCAGCGTGTGATCACTTCCAGGGCAGGGATGGAACGATCGGGATCGCCGGCGCCGTACACTTCCACAAAATCGGGGATAAAACAATGATCGAAAGCCATACTTTCTCCGCGTTCTGCCAGGAGTTTTTCCGTCGATTTTATCACCACGTCCAGCGCGGCGGCGTAATTGTCCGGCAATCCGGCGTGCAGGCACCGCGCGATGTGCCGCATCCGCTGCTTCAGTTCGAGCTGCTCCCAGCCGGCATCGAAAACGCGGTCCAGGAAATCTGTTTTATCGAAAGCGGGCCAGACCGATTGCACTGTTTGGGCATAATCCTGGAGGAGAGGACGGGAAAAAATGTTTTTGAGCGGTTCGGGCATAAGTTTGTTGATTTGTTGATTTGTTGATTTGAGAAAAAAACGGGCGCTCAGGCAGCGTTTTGAAAAAATCCGTCCCTTATCAATCAACCTTTTTAAAATAATTCCAATGCGCAGTAATCATTGATCCATTCCCCTGGCACAAATATGCACGAACCGACCGACATCCAACTCGTACAAGGCGCTCAACGCGGCGATGCCCGTTGTGAAGAAGCGCTGTACCGGCGGTTCAGCGTGCCGATGTTCCGGGTGTGCCTGCGCTACGCGGCCAACCGCGACGAAGCGCGCGACATGTTGCAGGAGGGCTTTATGCGGGTGTACGCCGACCTGCGCGACTACCGCGGCGAGGGCAGTCTGGAAGGCTGGATCCGGCGCGTCGTCATCCGGGCAGCCCTGCGCTGGCTCCGCAAACGGCGGGCCTTCGAGCCGGCCGATCTGTTGCCTGAAATATCCGGCGACGAAGCCGATGACCCCGCGGACAACTGGAGTGAAACGGGCGATTTGTGGCTCGTTACCACTTTGCTGCAGCAATTGCCGCCGGGATACCGCACCGTGCTCAACCTGTACGCCATCGAAGGACACTCGCACGAAGAAATAGCT
>JAKLJF010001061.1 GCA_023151335.1 Thermoanaerobaculia bacterium
CCCGGATTTCCCCGTACAGCGCCTTGTAATAGTCGACGGCTTGCCGGGTGCCCCGAAAGCCGATATTGATGGGGCCGATGTAATAGACGCCGGCGAAATAGGCGTCGATCGGCGAGGGTTTGTGTTTGGTGGTGTCGAAAATTTTAGTGATCCAGTCTTCGGCTTCCCGCGACAGGGCGAGTATACTTTTCAGTTTCGCTTCATCGTACGGGATGCCGGTCACGGCTTCCATTTGGGGGATGACTTCGGTTTTGAACTGCCGCACCATGTATTCGACCATGGCGGGGGTGATTTCGCCGTTTTCCTGGTAGGGCGTATGGATCATCACGACCTTTGCGTTGGGGTACTCCCGCTTCAGGGTTTCGAACCATTTCATAAAGGTGAAGCAACCGGTGTAGCTGAGCAGCAGTATATCGGGTGGGGGAAGTTGTTGGCCGGTGGGTCCTATGTTTCCTTTGAGCAGCATGCCCACGTCGCATTTGACGTAGGTGCAAACGTCCTCCGAGTGCGCGTTGCGTTCCGCTTCCTTAATATAGGTGGAAGATTTTTTCCGCATGGCATTTTGCAGGGCGTTTATTTCCGGATAAACGGGGAGCATGTCGAAGGTCCGGATCAGTTCGGAGACATTGCCCGGCACGAAAGTGTAACACACTTTTTTACCCGTTTCTTTGGCCGCGGCCAGTTCGTTGAAGAGCCCTTCGATCATCTCTTTCTGGAGGATCATGCTCTGTTCTTTTTGCGCTTCAGCAGGCATAATTTGAACGTTTGCGGTTATGCAAAATCAAGTTCGGCGGGTTCCTCTTCCCACAATTTGATGGAGTCGGAAAAGGCGCCCACTTGTTCTTTGATGACCTTGAATTGATTGATGTTTTCGCTGTATTGGAAGGCGATGTAGCGGATACCCATTTTATTAAAGGCATTTTGGAAGACAGGCGCGTCCAGCAGGCTGGGGTCGCAAAAACTGGCCGAAGCGAAAATCACGCCGTCGGCGCCGCGTTCGCGCACGATTTTTGCCAGGCGGTATTCTTTGGGATCATGCACGTCGTATATGGACGAGGAGTAGCGGCTTTGCCGGATATAGGCGTTGGCTATAGCCTCCAGGGGCGCGCCGGTATCGTCGGGAATGTCGCCGGTGATCATGCGGGAGCCGAGCATGTAGTCGTCGTCGACCACGTAACAACCCGCGTCTTCGATAGCCCGGATCAGCCCCATGGCAGGCTGCTCGCAAAAAGCGCCCGAAATGACGACCTTCACCTTATCCTGCGGCATGCCAGTTTCCTGCCGGATGTGATCGCAAACCTGTTCCAGGAGGGCATTGTGCTCTTCCACGGGAATGACGGTGCCTGCCCGGATGACGTAGTAGAGTTCTTCCATGCTCATGCGCCAGGGGTAATGCTGCCGGATATCGTAGATGGATTCGATCAGGCGGCGGTTGTGGTTGTATAGCCGGATGGCCCGGTTGAGGCGCTCTGTCGTAGCTTCCACGCCGTTCAGTTCATGGATGTAACGCAATACGTGGCGCATTTCTTCCTGGTAAAAAGCGCCGCCGATTTCGGGCAGGAAGTTTTGCGGAAAATCCATGTATTTGACGAATTTGCCGATCTTCTTTTGTTTGAAAATGCCCGACAGGTTGCGAATGACATCGCAGATGGAGGGGAAAATAAAGCCGTCGAAATGTTCCAGATGTTTGTCGAGGGCCAGTTCGAGGATGCTGCGCGGAATATGGCAGATGTAAGACTGGTAATAAGCGTCGCCTTTCACCACCTGTTTGCGGTCGCCTCCGCCAAAGATACCGACCGCCATGCCGCCGGCGGCATGCACGATTTCACGGGGGAAATAAATGG
>JAKLJF010001062.1 GCA_023151335.1 Thermoanaerobaculia bacterium
GTAAATGCCACATACCTGAAACAAGCGACGGAGTTGTTCATTTTCTTTAACAAAATAAACGATAAACTTATCCCCCACGCCTACCTGCAAACGGTCCGCGGTTTGCCGGCTAAGTATGATATCGCGGGATGGCGCCGTATCATTAAGTTGTAGCGGGCGGCCTTCGAGCAAATAGGGTTGCAGGTTTTCCCAATCGAAATCCGGACCGATACCTTTCAGTAAAATGCCCTCCATCGCGGTTTTAGTGCGAATAATGCCCGGTTTGTGGGCAAATGCCTGGATGTGCCGGATACCGCCCCGGGAAGTCCGCTCGACCTCCCGCCCGGTTTCATAACCCCACAACACCTCCGGTTCCTTGTATACAATATGCCGGATGGAATCAAGTGAAGGGTAAAAAGACTGGTGCTGTTCTATCGGTTGCGGTTCAAAAGACAGGGAATAGGAGGTATCTGTAATGTGAATATGCCCCCAAAACTCGAATATCTTCCGGCTGATCTCATTTTTAAACCCGGCGATCAGGGCCGAGGCAGCGATCATCACGGCAACGCTCAGCGCGACCGCCACGATGGCAATCCTGATAATAAACCGGGAAAAATTCTTTTTTCCGGAAAATGCGATGCGCCGGGCAATGAAAAACGGAAAGTTCAAAATTTAATAAGTTTGAAGTTCTGCGTTTGAAGTCGGAAGGCAAATGTACAGGGCAGAGTGGACTGAGCATCTAATATATATGGCAAAAATCAGGAGCTGAATGGGAATTCTGTAAGTCCTGCTAATTTTGCACCGCCTTTGGAAACTTTTTATGCCCAATACGGCTTCCCCATCAAACTTCATACTTCCTGCCTGCAGGCAGGCAAACTTCAAACTCAAATCTGATAAATGGATTTTCTTTCCCAACTACGTTGGCGTAATCTGATTCACGAAACCACCCCTGGGGTGGAAGAACATCTGCAGAGCGGCATGGTGCGCGGATATATCGGTTTCGACCCGACAGCGCCTTCCCTGACTATCGGTAATTATGTTCAGATCATGTTGTTGCAGTTTTTGCAACAGGCGGGGCATCAGCCGGTCGTGCTGATGGGTGGCGCCACAGGCCGCATCGGAGACCCGAGTGGCCGGGATACGGAGCGGGAACTGAAAAGTGTGGACGAACTGGATCGCAACATCGCCCATCAGTACAAACAATTCGAACAGCTGCTCGATTTCTCGTCCGATGCTCCCAACAGGGCCCTTTTGCTCAACAACTACGATTTTTACAAGGACATGAACGTGCTGGACTTCCTGCGCGACGTAGGCAAGTACCTCACGATCAACTATATGATGTCGAAAGAGAGCGTTCAACGGCGTCTGGAAACGGGTATTTCCTACACGGAATTCAGTTACCAACTGTTGCAGGGATACGATTTTGTTCAACTGAACCAGAATCACGGCATCACCCTGCAAATGGGCGGCAGCGATCAGTATGGCAATATCACGGCCGGCATCGAACTCGCCCGCAAAATCACGGGGGCCAAACTTTATGCCGTTACCACCCCCCTGCTGACCAAAGCCGATGGCAGTAAATTTGGCAAAAGCGCTTCGGGCAATATCTGGCTCGACCCCAATCTGACCAGTCCTTACCGGTTTTACCAATTCTGGATCAACGCCGCCGATGAAGATGTGCCCAGGTACCTGCGCTACTTTTCTTTCAGAACCCGGGAGGAAATCGAAGCGTTGGAAGCAGCAGGCGACATTCAGCAAACCAAACGGGTATTCGCAGAAGAGATCACCAGGCGGATTCATGGCGCCGGGGAATTTCAGGCCGTTGAGGCGGTTTCCCAACTGCTTTTTGATCACAAGGCCGACGC
>JAKLJF010001063.1 GCA_023151335.1 Thermoanaerobaculia bacterium
GGAATCGCGTATGGCCGCCAGGCGCGCGCGTTCGGCTTTGCGCCGGAGTATGGCCTTTGTGCCGATGGTGTTATACGTGATGTTGAGCTGACCGGCCCGGTCTTCTTTGGGCAGATCATAACATTTCAGGTTGGCCTGAAAGCGGGTACTGACGCAATAGCTGTCGCCCATGGGCAGTACGAGATACGCTTTGCCTGCCCGGTTCGTCTGTCCGACGTACACCTTGCCCGCATTTTTAGCGGCAAAATACATCTCTTCGCCTTCCAGAGGTCTGTTGTCCAGATCGAGTACGGTCAGTTGTACCAACAGGCGGGAACGGGTAGGCGTTTGCGCCGGCGATACCTTTTGAAAAATGCTGTCGTTGCGGGTTTCCTCGGTAAATTTGTCGGGCAACCAGGTGATGCCGAGGTTTTCACGGGCATATTTTTCATTCGACACGGTGAGGGTTTGTATGCCTGTTTCATCGCCTACATCCACGCGGTACTCCTTGCCTTTGGGTACCAGGAAAATTACTTCGCCGAAATTGCCGGTAAACCCCCGCCAAACCCGGCCCGATTCCGTTTGCAGCAACCGCACCTCCGCGTTGGCCATTTTGTTGCGCGCCAGGTTGTACACCGTGACCTTGAGTAAAACTTCTTTGGCCGTGGGTTCTTTTTTATCTTTGGTATGCCAGTGTTCGTTAATGGTATCGGGCGTTTGGGCGTTCAGGAAAAAGGGAAGCAGCAGAAAGGGTAGCAGGCATTTCATACGGTTGGCATTGTTTGGAAAGTAAATGTATTGTTTCGCACAACGAAACAGCCTGCCTCCGGATTATTGGTTTATTGCAAATTAATCCCCTGAACTTTGTAAATTTGTCTGTAAAATTTAACTGCCATGAATAAACTACTCGTTTCCCTGCTCATTTTGGGCGCCCTGGCCGGCTGCAATTCCGGTGACAACGATGACCCGCAAACCTTCGATTTTCTCGTAAACGTTACCATCCTCAACCCGCAACCTGAATACCAGGTGGGCGATACCCTTTGGATGGACATTGACCTCCCCAACAACACCCTGACTGACCGGAACACCGGGGCGGATATTCCGGTGGACGGCGCGCTATTCGGGCTAAACCTGCTGCCAACCCATTTTTTTGATTCCGATTCCGCGGTGGCCATACAAGACCGGCTCGGCCTGGTGGCTTCACGGGCGTTCACCCATCCCGATGGCAATTACCCTGCCGAGGCTGCTTTCACTTTCGGCTGCCCCGATAACACATTCAAACTGAAAATAGGCGTGATTTTTAAAGACAAGGGGCATTTCCTGTTTTTGCTGAATCGCAAATTTAATACGCCGGAAACCGGCAATGAAAACCCGCGTACCCAGGTGCTCATCCCCCGCGACGGCGCCTGCGGGTCGCAGGAAACCGGCAACGCCGACCTCGGCCTCGTGGAATACACGTTTTTGGCGGGCAATTACAACCAGGCCGCTTTTGAAACTTTCATGGCTGGCCTGATCGCCGATCCCGCCAATTGGGATCCGGCCAGTACCCAAAAGACGCTCAACGACATGAAAGTGATCTTTGGGAATCATGCAGCGTTTTTCACGGTGGTGAAGTGATAGTCAAATGACCGCTAAACCCTTGATTTTCAATGCACCGCAAGTCTAACGTTGCCCTGGCTTTTTGTTTTTAAACGCAATTCAAACCCCTGTCCGTTCAAAATGGACTGACTGGCCACTTCCACGGGTTGCTGTGCCGGAAGGTTTATTTTTGCGCTGCAAGCCTTCAAAATATCCCGTTCCACGTCGATACCCGGCATGATTTGCCGGAGCTCCAGTCCGGCTTCTGTGAGGG
>JAKLJF010001064.1 GCA_023151335.1 Thermoanaerobaculia bacterium
TTTGGCGCCCAATACGGCCTCACGTACCTGGATTTTTATCAAAACGGGTTGGTGGTGCCCATCGTTTCCGTCGATTGCCAGTTCAAAAAACCGCTGCGATACGGCGACAGGGTGATCGTGGAAGCGCGCTACGTCGATGCGCCTGCCGCTAAAATCCAATTTGAATACCGGCTGTTGCATGCCCAATCCGGCGATTTGGTAGCCACCGGCAATTCCACGCAGGTTTTTTTAAACAAAGACGACATGACGCTGCTCTGGAGCATGCCGGATTTCTTTTCTGCCTGGAAAAAACGCTGGTTAAACGATACCTGACCGGGCTGAAGCAAATGCTTCACTTCTCCGGCAGAAATACCTCCGCGATCATGCAACGCGCGCTGCCGCCGCCATACGTTTCGATGGTATCGATGGGGCTGTGCAACAACCGGGTATGCCGTTCGAGGGTGGCAATTTGGGCGGGCGTGAGCGATCGGTATGCCTGTTCGGACATGACCAGCAGGGTTTCATCCCGGTCGTTCCGCACCTGGAGCATATTGCCGGCAAAGGCATTCATCTGATCCAGGCTTATTTCCACTATTTCTTTTTTGGTTTCCCCGAATTTTTGCTCCAGCATTTTCCGCTCCCGCGGGTCGCGCACGGTATCGAGGCAGATCACCACAAATGTTTCGCCGAGGGCCATCATCACGTTGGTGTGATAAATATCCTTGCCTTGGGCATCCACGGCGTGAAAGACCGCTTGTTCATACTTCAGTAACTGGCATAGTTCTTCGAGCAGGCCGGCATCGGTGCGGGGACTCAGGCTGGCATAAGCCAGCCGGTACTGGTGGTCGAAAATGATACTTCCGGTACCTTCCAGAAAACGATCGATCTTTTCATTAAACTCCAGGTTGACCCGGTGATCGGAGTGAAACCCTTCCCGCAACACGGTGTCGATCACCTGCCGGCGGCGCTCGCGGCGGCGTACCGGCGCAAACATGGGATACGTGACAATAAACCCTTCCTGATGGAACGTGGCCCAATTATTCGGAAAAACGGCATCGGGTTTAGCCGGCTTCACCGAATCTGCGGCCACAATGACATGAACGCCCGCCGCGCGCAGCCGCTCCACAAAAGCGTCGAATTCACGGATAGCGTTTTTCCGGATCTCTTCGGGCTGCAGCCGTCCGTCCCGGCTTTGAAACGCATTGCTGGCAGCAGTTTCTTCGTTGAAACCGAAATTGGCCGGACGGACCATTAATATATGCCGGGTGGTTTGACGACGCATAAGAATTTGAATTGCGGATTGCGGATTAACCTGACGCTTGGCATGGTTTCTTTTCCCTACATGACTGGTGATGCCAAAAGCTGGGCCAATCAGTAACCGGTAATTTTATTGCTCGTGCCGCCAGGTTTTTAGCATGGTGGATTCAGGGAACCACGTTTACGAAACTTTTTAAGTTTCGTAAACGCTATGCGCGCTGATGCTCAAAACCCGGCAGTGCGAGGAATCGGAAGAAAAACAGCACAAAGATATAATTCGACTCTGAATCTTGAATTACCAAGGGTTAAGTTAATCCGCAATCCGCAATCCGCAATCCGCAATCCTTTGTATTTTTCCGTCGTGAAATACAAAAGTTCGCAATATTGTCCGAATTGTTATTACCCTTTGCCCTACAAGGCGAAGTTTTGCGCCCAATGCGGGCAAAAGGCCAATGACGGGAAAATAACCATGGCGGCTTTGTTCAAACAGGTTTGGGTAAAAGCCTTTCACCTGGAGGGCAAATTATTTCGCTCCTTGCGCGACATATTTATTCCGGGTAAAATAGCGGTCGAATTTTTCAAGGGCATACAGAA
>JAKLJF010001065.1 GCA_023151335.1 Thermoanaerobaculia bacterium
CATTGACCACATTGACCACATTGACCACATTAACAGAGATTATGCAACCACTCACTACCCGTTCCAAACTTGTTGTCAATAAGAAGATGAACTTCTGGGAGCGCATCTACCTGCCCGCTATTTTCAAGGGCATGTGGATCACCCTGAAGCACTTTTTCCGCAAAAAGAATACGGTCAATTACCCGGACGTCAAGCGGCCCTTCGCCCCGGTTTGGCGGGGCTGGCACGTGCTGAAACGCGATGAGCAGGGCCGCGAACGCTGCACCGCCTGCGGTTTGTGCGCGGTGGCCTGTCCGGCCGAGGCCATTACCATGGTGGCGGCAGAGCGGGAAAAAGGCGAAGAAAAACTGTATCGCGAGGAGAAATACGCCGCGGTGTACGAGATCAACATGCTGCGTTGTATTTTTTGCGGCCTCTGTGAGGAAGCCTGCCCGAAAGAAGCGATTTTCCTCACCGACCGGATCGTACCCTCCGATTACGTGCGGCAGAATTTTATTTTTGGCAAAGACTTGCTGGTGGAAGGCGTCGAGCCGGAAAAACGGATCGACGTAAGCAAACGCCAGAAACATATCCAGGAAAAATTATACGAAAAAATCTCCTGAAACCGGCATACGAAATAACCGACTATGAGTCTTGTTGTTTTTTCCGTTTTAGCGGCGGCGTCCGTCATTTTTGCGCTGTTGATGGTGTTTACCAAAAACCCCGTCCACAGCGTGATCTATCTTATTCTTACGTTTTTTGCCATTGCGGGTCAGTATGTACTGTTGAATGCCCAGTTTCTCGCGGTGGTACACATCATCGTTTATGCCGGCGCCATCATGGTGCTTTTCCTGTTCGTGCTCATGTTGCTGAACCTCAACACAGCCGCGGAGCCCACACAGTCCGGACGATGGAAACTGGGCGCAGCCATAGCAGCCGGTATGTTGCTGGTAACCTTTGTGGGCGTGCTGAAAGGCGGCATTCAATTGCGCGAAACCCTCCACCACGATCCCCAGGTGGGTTTGGTGCACAACCTGGGCCGCGTGCTGTTTACCGATTTTGTCGTGCCGTTTGAAATTGCCGGCATTCTGTTCCTGGCAACCATGGTAGGGGCCGTGATGGTGGGGAAACGGGATGTTAAGATATAAAAAAAGTCATTGCGTCATTTGTCATTTATATTTGGTTGAATCATGCTGGATGTAGTAAAAACAATACCTATTGACTATTATGTGTACCTCAGCTCGCTGCTGTTTTGCATTGGGGTATTCGGGGTGCTGATCCGCCGGAATGCGATTGTGGTGCTGATGTGTGTGGAACTGATGCTGAACGCGGTAAATCTGCTGCTGGCGGCTTTTTCGACCTATTTATCCGATGCTCAGGGGCAGATCATGGTGTTTTTTATCATGGTGGTGGCTGCCGCCGAGGCAGCCGCGGGATTGGGCATTCTGGTCATGATCTTCCGCAATACGAAGTCGACGGATATTTATTCACTGGATAATCTCAGGAACTGACCGATACATGCAAGCACTTGTACCACTTATACCATTTTTGCCTTTCATGGGCTTTGCCGTCAACGGGTTGTTCGGCAGCCGGCTGTCCAAATCAATGGTCGGCCTGATCGGCTCCGGCGCCTTGCTGATCTCCTTTCTGCTGAGTGTTGCCTGCTTCAACGAAGTGTCGGCTACCGGCCCTATTCACAGCGTACTATACAATTTTCTCACGGTCGACAACTTTCAGGTCAATTTTTCCTTCCTGGTCGATCAGTTATCCGTATGGATGATGCTGGTGGTAACCGGCGTGGGTTTTCTGATCCATGTTTACTCCATCGGCTACATGCACGACGACGAAG
>JAKLJF010001066.1 GCA_023151335.1 Thermoanaerobaculia bacterium
CCGATTCGTCTTACGATACCCTGCACACGCATGGCGGGCTGAGCGCTTACGGGCGGGAGGTAGTGCGTCAGATGAACCGCGTCGGCATAATGGTGGATGTAAGCCACCTCACCGACGACGCCATTTGGGATGTATTGGAGGAGACTTCAAAGCCGGTGATCGCCACCCACAGCGCCTGCCGGCATTTTACGCCGGGCTACGAACGCAATCTTCCGGATACCCTTATCCGGGCTATCGCGCGCAATAATGGCGTGATACAGGTGCCGTTCAGTCATTAAATCCAAAAAATGCTGAAAGACAAGGGTTTAGACGACAATACGCCGGAAGGCAAACGTTTTGTCCGGGATGAACTCGCCAAATCCGGCATCACGGTACGGGACGTAGCCGACCATATTGATCATATCAAAAACCTGGTGGGCATCGATCACATCGGCCTCGGCGGCGATTTCGATGGCGTAGGACTTGCCCTGCCGCCCGACCTGGCCGACGTGAGCATGTATCCGAATTTAATTGCCGAACTGCTTCGCAGGGGATATTCCAAAGCGGATATCCGGAAGATATGCTATAAGAATACGCTGCGGGTGTGGCGGGCCAATGAGTAATAATTGGCCCGCTTTTCTTCAGGCCTCCTTTTTATCTTCTTCTTCTGCAACAGTAGCAGATACTTCTGTCGTTGCCGGCGCGTTCTCTTCTTCCGCTGCAGTTGGTTCCACGATGCCGGCAGCAGGCGTTTCGGCGACTTGTTTTTCCTGTTTTTGTTTCGGCGTCTTTTTCTTTTCCTTCGACAACACCTCTACCACTTCCTCTACTTTTTCCACCGCGTCTTCGAGTATCTCGTCGGCTTTTTCACCGAAGACTTTGCCCACGGCTTTTACCGTGTCGACCACATCTTCTAATGCTTCTCCGAGGACGATGCCGGCGGCGTCGAGCAGTCCGGGTTCGTCTTTTTCAGGCTCCGAAGCTGCTTGCTCCGGTTCGGGTTTTTGTTCAGCCGGGATATTTTCAGTTTGTTCTGTTGCCGGGGGAGTCGCGGGCGCTTCCACCGCTTTGGATTTTATGGCAGCCGCTATTTCCGACTTGGCCGCTTCTTTGGCGGCCGCCAGTTTCTGGCGTTCGGCTTCTTTTTCGGCGCGTTTGTTTTCCTTGTCCCGTGCGATATTGGCCTGCCGTTCCACGTCGGCGCGGGTGTGTTCCATTTCGTCCAGCTTCTCCCGTTTTGACGCGATGCGCTCTTCGATCATTTTGATCTTGGCGCTGCGGATCTGCGCTTCCAGTTGGCCTTCGGTCGAGGCTACTTTCTTTTGTTGGAAGGTCAGTTCTTCTTCGTCGCGTTTGATGCTGTCCTGCATGCGGCGGATGGCCACGCGCAGGCCTTCGAGGCGGCGTTCGTGGCGTTCCACGAGGGAGCCTTCGTTGGCGCCCGGGCCGAATTTGCGTTCTTTTGCCGCTTTAAAAGCCCCGTCGAGCCGGTCCCAGAGTTGGTTGCGGTGTTCGTTGCTCATTTTGGCATCGCGGTACTTGCGCTGCAATTGTTTGAGGTCTTCGAAGATGGTGTTCATTTTGGCGCCGCCCGAGGCGATGCGGTTTTCTATGTCCGTCAGGGCTTTATTGAAATCTTCGTATACTTTTTGAGAAACGGCTGTAAATTCATCCTGCACACGGGAGCGCATTTTTTTCAGATCGTCGAACAGGGCGTTGATATTGTCGCGCAGGTTGTCGGCGTGTTCGCGGAACAGGTTGCGGTCGCGTGCCTGTTCCTGCACTTTATCCCAAAAGCCGCGCAGGTTGTCCCACAGGTTGTGGTCATAATTTTGCAGGGCCGCTAT
>JAKLJF010001067.1 GCA_023151335.1 Thermoanaerobaculia bacterium
TCACCGTTACCGGCGTAAAAATGACGCCCGACCTGCTGATCGCCAAGGTGTACATCAGCGTGTACGGCACCGAAAACAAACAGGAGGTGATCCTCGAACTGGAGGAAAATTACCCGCGCCTGCGTCAGGCACTGGCCGCTAAGGTCGGCAAACAAATGCGGCGCATGCCGGCGCTGGAATTTTTCCTCGACGACACAGTCGACGAAATGTACCGCGTGGAAGCACTGCTGAACCGCGTGGGGGAAGAGGATAAGAATATGAAGAAGTGAGGGGTTTATGAGGGGTTTATGAGTGTTTAGGAGGTTTAGAAGGTTTAGGGGGTTTAGAAGGTTTAGAAAGTTTAGAGGGTTTATTATGAAAATCGGTTTATTCTTCGGCTCGTTTAACCCGGTGCATATCGGCCACCTGATCATTGCCAATTACATGGCTACCCAAACCGATCTGGACCGGGTGTGGTTTGTGGTGAGTCCGCAAAACCCGTTAAAACCCAAAAAGACCCTGGCTCGCGACCATGACCGCCTGCACCTGGTGCGGCTCGGCATTGGCGACAACCCCCTGCTGGAAGCGTCCAGTGTCGAGTTCGGACTGCCGAAACCTTCCTATACCGTGGACACGCTCGCTCACCTGCGCGAAAAATACCCTGACCGCGAATTTGCCCTCATCATGGGTGGCGACAACCTCGCCACGCTGCACCTCTGGAAAAACTACGAATTCCTGCTGGCCAACTACGACATTTACGTGTACCATCGTCCCGAGGTGGATTTGGGCGAACGCGCCGCACACCCGCGGGTGCGCATTTGCGAAGCGCCCCTGCTCGATATTTCGGCTACCTACATCCGCGATTGTTTGCGCAGCGGGAAATCGGTCCGGTACCTGGTGCCGGATGCCGTGTTCGAATATCTGGAAAGCAGCCATTTGTACCGGAAATAAAGGCTGTTTGATTTATGATACAGCTTCACTGAGACAACCAATTGCCACGGCTTTGCGCCATAACCCCATGTCACGACCAATCGATTCAAGTCCTCTTGCCATGCGTCAGAATTTGTTTGCCACGAAACTGTTTCTCCCTTTGTTGCTACTGTTTTGGAGCGCGATGCTGAGCGCCCAGGTTGATTTCCCCGACATTGCCATTGGCCAGTGGAGCCAGCATTTGCCCTGGCAGCGGGCCGTATCGGTGACGCAAAGCGACACCAAGATCTACTACGCTACCGAATGGGCCGTGGTGGAGATCGACAAAGCGGACCGTTCGGCCAATTACCTGACCAAAGTGGAGGGCCTGAGCGATGTGGGCATGAATTTCATCCGGTTCAATAAGTCTGCCGGGGTACTGCTGCTGACCTACGCCAACAGTAATATCGATCTGTGGCGGGCTTCGGACGGGTCGGTGGTCAACCTGCCGTTTATCCAGAAAAACGTCAATATCATCGGCGATAAAAAAATATACGACGCGGTTTTCGACGGCAAGACCGCTTATCTCGCCTGCGGTTTCGGCATCCTGAAAATGGACCTCGAAACCGCCGAAGTGGAATACACCGTTTTCACCGGCGTTCCGGTGCGCTCGGTGGCGGTATTTGGGACTAACCTGTACGCCGGCACCGAGGAGGGCATCTATCGCCTGCCTGTTGACGACGTGAATCCCGCCGATTTCAGCCGCTGGCGCTTGCTGGGCCAAACCGAAGGGTTTCCGCAAGGCAACACCGCAAATTGCCTGACCGCGGCCAATAATGTGCTTTACCTGGGCATTGAAAATGCCTTGTGCCGCTACGACGGCGCCAGTTTCGATACGGTGGCGCTGAATCCGTCCAAAAAAGTGATCTTCCAAAGC
>JAKLJF010001068.1:0-350 GCA_023151335.1 Thermoanaerobaculia bacterium
ATAAAATTTTGTGTTACCTCCGTGCCTCCGTGGCGAAAAATTTGACGTGTTTGCTCAAAGCGGACTTGTTAAAAGCCTCACTCCCCTCTCCTCAACTGCGCGATCGAAAAAAAGTGTAAAAACACCGCCAGCGGCATATAAAGCCCCGGGATAAGCAGATACGGCATGGTCCCGAATTCCGGTTTTATGGGCGAGGCAGCGTATCCCCACCATTCAGGCCGGAGGAACAGGGTATTGAAAATGATCACCACGTTGGCCAGCAACAGCAGGCCGAAGATGTTCCAGGCCAGGGCCGCTTTTTTCGGGGCCGCTTTTCGCTGGAATACAAAATACGCCACGAAGGGGGCCGT
>JAKLJF010001068.1:360-1814 GCA_023151335.1 Thermoanaerobaculia bacterium
AGCCTTCCAGGGTAGGCTCTATGCTGCCCAGACCTTTCAGGTAAACGCCCAGGATCAGTATTTCCACCCCGATCCGGAAGGATTGCAAATACACCGGCCAGGCCGGCGGCATAGCGCGGATCAGCGCTTCGAATTTGTTGCTGAAAAAGAACCAGGCGATCGCGGCAAAAGCCGGCAGGATCAGAAATACGACGATGCGCGGCGGCGGCGTAAAAATCCGGAGCACTCCCGTGGCGTCCATGGCGTACATATAGGCCAACCAGCCGGCAGTGGCAATAGCAAAGCCGCGCGCGTATTTCCGCCGGGTTTCATCCGGCAGCGGCGATTTTTGTAAACCGGTATAAATGAGGGCGACCAAAAGGGCCAGGAGCAGGTAAAAACCGGCGATCAGCATGGCGTTTTCATTTTTTTATTTTGGAAATCATCCAGGCGCGGAGCAACAGGAGCAGGCCAAGGGTCAGCATATTGTTTTCTCTTAATTTGATAAGGAGAATTGACGCGGGTAACTTTAAATTAGTTGCAACTTCAAACTTTATGATCGTATCATCTTCCGGATGAACTGCCATTCTTCCTTTTTATACGGGTTGCCGTTCGGGGTAAAAATATCATGGTGCCATACGGGCGGCTGGCGGTCGGTGTAGGGCTTCTGCCAGCTGTCCCAGGGCAGATGGGTTTGGGTTTTTCCATTCACGAGACCCCAGTTGTACATGGCCAGTTTTTCTCTTTTGGCAACAGGCAGGAAAGTTTCGAAAGTACTGCCCATGCTTCTGGCGAGGTATTCGGTGCATAGTAACGGCCGGTTGTATTTTTTTAGTTCCCGGATGCAGTACTCAAGGCGGGTCGAGTCGCCGTAGCAGTGGAAACTGATAACGTCCGATTCGCGCAGCTGGATTTGCTGGATGGCGTTCAACTTTTCGGGCGAGCCCCAGTGGTCGCCAGCCCAAACGCCGGACGTAAGGGGCTGCATCGGATTTGCGGAGCGGGCCCAGTGGAACACCTCGGGGAGCAGGAAGGCCACGAAATCGCGCAGGTGGGCCGTGCCTTCGGTATTGCGCCGGTCGTCGAGGTTGTCGGGTTCGTTCCAGAGGTCCCAGGCGAGCACGCGCGGGTCGTCGCGGAAGGCGCGGATGACGCCGGTGACGTATTGTTCGAGGCGGGAATATTCGTTGTGATCCTGCAGGTGGCGCAGGGCCGGACTTTTCACCCAGCCGGAGTTGTGCACGCCGGGTTTTGGTTCGGGTTGTTTGCCCGATTGGGCGTCGGGGTTCCAGCAGGAGTCGAACAAGACGAGCATGGGCCGCACGCCCGAGCGGGCGCAGATGCGCAGGAAAGCATCTATGCGTTTTTTAAAACCGGTGGAATCCTGCTGCCAGAGCAAGTCGTGCAGGAATACGCGCAGGGTGTTCATGCCCAGCCCGGCGGCCAGCGCCAGTTCGTGTTCGATGGC
Source organism: Thermoanaerobaculia bacterium (assembly GCA_023151335.1). Lineage (GTDB taxonomy): Bacteria > Bacteroidota > Bacteroidia > Chitinophagales > Saprospiraceae > M3007. The sequence continues at coordinate 1,808 of JAKLJF010001068.1, forward strand.
AAGGGAG
>JAKLJF010001069.1 GCA_023151335.1 Thermoanaerobaculia bacterium
CGGAAGCGCACTTCTGCCTCCACGATCTTATCGGTGGGATCTATTTTGATGAATGGCGTTACGGCCAGCAGTTGGCCCGAAGCCAGTTCGACGCAGGCCCGGCGGTGGGTGGAATAGATAGACGGCAGTTCGATGCCTTCGCGGCGGATGTAGCGCCAGACGTCCAGCTCGGTCCAGTTGGAAATGGGGAAGGCGCGGATGTTTTCGCCCTTGTGGATCTTACCGTTGTAAATGTTCCACAACTCTGGCCGCTGGTTTTTGGGGTTCCACTGGCCGAACTCGTCGCGGTGGCTGAAGATACGCTCCTTGGCGCGGGCCTTTTCCTCGTCGCGCCGGGCGCCGCCGATGAGGGCATCGAATTCGAACTCTTCGATGGTGTCCAGCAAGGTATAGGTTTGCAGGGCGTTGCGGCTGGGGTATTTGCCGCCGGGGTCTACCAGTTGCCGCCGGCGGATGGTGTCTTCCACCTGGCGCACGATCAGGCGTTCGCTCAGGCGCGCGGCCAGATTGTCGCGATATTCCAGTACCTCCGGGAAGTTATGCCCCGTATCGATATGCACCAGCGGAAAGGGAAATTTACCCGGCCGGAAGGCTTTTTCAGCCAGCCGCACCAGCGTGATGGAGTCTTTGCCGCCGGAGAACAGCAGCGCCGGACGTTCGAACTGACCGGCCACTTCCCGCAGGATGTAAATGGCTTCGGCTTCCAGTTCGTCGAGATGATTGAGCTGATATTTTTTCATATTTTTAAACCTTTTCATGCAAACCACATTCTTTTTTCGAAGCATCCTCCCACCACCACCGACCGGCTCGGAAATCTTCGCCGGGGCGGATGGCGCGGGTACAGGGCGCGCAGCCGATGCTGACGAAACCCTTGTCGTGCAGGGTGTTATAGGGAATATGGTGTTCGCGGATGTAGTCGCGGGTTTGTTCGAAAGTCCAGTCGAAAAGGGGGTGGTATTTGGCGAGTTGGCGGGCGTGGTCCCATTCGAGGTCGGACATGTGCTGCCGGTTGGGCGATTGTTCGGCGCGGATGCCGGTGATCCAGACGGCCTGATGTTGAAGGGCTCGGTTCAGGGGTTCTACCTTGCGGATATAGCAGCAGTTCTGGCGGTTTTCAACGGATTCGTAGAAGGCGTTGGGGCCTTTTTCAGTGAGGAAGGTTTGGAGTTGGGCGGCCCCGGGGCTGAAAGTTTCGATGGGGCGCCGGTATCGTTCCAGGGTGCGCGACCAGGTAGAGTAGGTTTCCGGGAATAACCGCCCGGTGTCGAGTGTGAAAACCCGGATGGGCAGATCATTTTCGAAGATCAGGTGGGTGATGGCCTGATCTTCCAGCCCGAAGCTGGTGGAAAACGACACCTGCCCCGGGAACTGCCCGGCGATATACCGCAGGTTTTGGACAATACTTCGGCTGTTCAGCCCGGCGCGCAAGGCGTCGAGCCGGTCGGACACAACAGTCATGCGAACCGGTAATGTTTAGGTGATCAAAAAGAAACAGCCCTTCGGGAGCGTGCACTTCCGAAGGGCTGTTGAGCTACGTCGAGCGTATGAAAATTCCGCTAAATCTTACGTATACCTTTCCAGCGTTCCCTTCGGCGCGCGAAGACAACAGCAACAACAGGTACACATACAATTTTGAGCGGTGATGTTCATATCGGGGGCAAACATAGGGGGGCAGGGCGGATTTTGCAAGGGGTGGGCAGTTTGGATGGCGTCACTTTTTTGTCAGCAAAGAAGTTTTTTGTATTTAACTTTTTGGTTTTCAAGCACTTTCTTTAAAGTGTTAAATTTACACTTTCTGAGAAAAATTATT
>JAKLJF010000106.1 GCA_023151335.1 Thermoanaerobaculia bacterium
TTCCACCAGCGGCATTTCCCTGTTGTCGCTTCGCAAGCGGATTTTGGCGCCGATGGCCTTCGTATTTTGTTGTTTTCCGCCCGTAAACTGAAACTGGATGTAGTTGTTCCCGTTCGTTTCGCGGGCCAGGTTTTTGTAAATAAAAGCCGCTTCGTTGATGTTGTTCACTGCGATCTCCAGGTCGCCGTCGCCGTCGAGGTCGGCGTACACGGCGCCGTTGCTCACGGCGGGTTGCGACAGTCCCCAGGCGTCGGTCATGTTGCTGAACGTCAGATCGCCATTGTTGCGGAACAGGTAGTTTTTGATTTTGGACGCCGGCATTTTTTGCACCAGTTCGAGCAGCGATGGCGTTTCGGCAGCAGCCGCTTTTTTGATCAGATAATCGCCCCAGTAGCGCAGGAAGTCGCGGTTGGTGTAGTCGCGCAGGTAGCCGTTGGTGATATAGATGTCTTTCCAGCCGTCGTTGTCGAAATCGGCAAACAGCGCCGACCAGCTCCAATCGGTGTTGGAAATGCCGGCCAACTGTCCAATTTCCTGAAAAACAGCGGTGGGCAATTGCGTGACAGGCCGGTGATATCCGCTTCGCAACTTTTTTGGCGCGGGGGGCGGGCTCACGGGGCCTGGTATGGCTTCGTTGTCTTTTTGGGGCTGTGTCCACCACCGGCCGTTATTCAGATGGAGCATATTGCGCATATACTGGTGGTGTCGGCCGGTTTTGACCATCATTTCGTACACTTCGTAATTTTCCGGCCCCTGCAGGAGTTTCTGGCGCCGGTTGTCTTCGGGCAGCATGTCGAGGGTGAGGATATCGGGCAGGCCGTCGTTGTTGAAATCGGCGATGTCGCAGCCCATGGAGAATTCGGAAATATGCCCCAGGGCTTCGGGGGCAATATCGCGGAAGGTTGGCCAGGCCGTTCTGACCGGTTTCTCTGTTTCTTCGTAAGGCAGTCCGCTGTTGAGCAGCAGGTAATCGGGTTCGTTGTAGTCGTTGCTGACGTAAATATCCGGCCAGCCGTCCTGGTTGATATCCGACACCGCCACGCCCAGGCCGAAACCGAGCGGGTTGGCCGGAATGCCGGCGCGTTCGCTGACATCCAAGAATTTGCCGTTTTGGTTTTCGAGCAGTTTGTCGCCGGCCAGGGGGTCGCGGCTTTTCCGGATCTCGTCGTTTTCGAAATTGCGGTATTCTTTGATGTTGTGATTGAGGATGAAACAATCGAGGTCGCCGTCGCGGTCGTAGTCAAAAAAGGCGGCCTGGGTGCCATATCCGGGGTCGTCGAGGCCGTATTCGCGGGCTTTTTCCGAAAAAGTGAGATTTTTATTATTGATAAACAACTGGTTGCGCCGCGCGTCGTCGTTGCCCCGGCCGGAATAACATACATAGATATCGATCCAGCCGTCGCCGTTCACGTCGGCGAAAGTGACGCCGGTTTTCCAGCCATTGCGCCGTCCGCCCACGCCCGCGCTTTTGGTAATGTCTTTGAATTTCAGTCCGCCGAGGTTCAGGTAAAGGTGGTTCTGTTCGCGGTTGGACGTAAAATACAATTCGGGCAGGCCGTCGTTGTTCAGGTCGCCCGCCGCTACGCCGCCGCCGTTGTAAAAGTATTCATAAGCCAGTACGTTGTCTGCTTCGGAGTTTTCTTCAATGCGGTTGACGAAGTCTACGCCGGTTTGGGCGGACGGTAGGAGGTTGAATAAAGCCTGTGCGGGTAGGGTGGGGGAGACAAGGGGAAAAAGGATGGTAACAGTCATTGTTACCGCCAAGCGGCTGCGCCTGTTGCCAGGGGTTTCGCGGGTGAAGAGCAATGCCCAAACCCTTATGGTGGTGGAGTTAATACGCGCAAAACTTCCTTTATTCATACCTCGACAATTTATTTTGAACAAAGAAAAAGGCTACAAGCCAAAAAATGACGTGTAGCCTCTTTTTTTAGTTTATGAGGTTTTATGAAGGTTTATGAAGGTTTATAATAAACCCTCATAAACCTTCATAAACCTTCATAAACCTTCATAAAACCTCATAAACCCTCATGAACCCACTACTGCACATCCCACCACACCCGCGTATTCAGGTCATCGGCGCCCTGGCGAGCGACGGCCGCGGTGATATTCTCCTCGTTGTTGGAGTATTCGGCGGTCGGGTAGCGCAGGCGGCGCGGGATCTTCCCGCCGGTGATATCGGTCGGGAAAGTGGTTGGTGTCAGGTTGGGGAGGCCGGTGCGGCGCCAGTTGGCGAAGGCCTCGTATTCGTTCAGGAAAGTAGCGGCCCAGTATTGTTCGGCGATTTGCTGGAGCGCGTTGTTCGCATTGAACGGGTTGGCCACCAGGTACAGATCCACCGCGGCCGGCGGGATTTCTCCGGCCGGATCGTACTGGCTCAGATAGGTCAGTGCCGCCCGTACGCCGTTTTCGTAGTGCCCGGATGCAGTGCCGCCCACGGTCCAGCCGCGGTGCGCGGCTTCGGCCAGCAGCAGTGCCACTTCGGCGTAGGTTTGCAGGAAGGTCGGGCCGTTCATTTTGCCCACGATGGCCAGATTGGGCGCTATGTAGCCGTCCAGGCCGTTTACCGGGTAGCCGGGGGCGCCGGAAATCGGTTTGTTGGCCAGATCATAGCCGTTGGGCATACCAAAGGTGGTGAGCGGGTTGATATTGCCGTCCGGGTTTTTACCGTATACGAACAGGCGCGGGTCGCCTTTGCTCTTCATCCAGTCGACGAAGGTTTGGCTCAGGCGCATGTTCGGCGATTCATAGGACAGGTTCAGGACGATGCTGTTGCGGCAGGGCGTCAGGCGGTCGGTGGAAGCGTCATGGTTGATCAGCGCATTGTCGTCGTTGCTGGTCATCACGCCGGCTGCAGCGGCCTTCTGAGCCCATTGTTGCGCTTTGGAGGCGTTCACCTTGGTAAGGCGCATGGCCAGGCGCAGCATCAGGGAGTTGGCGAATTTTTTCCATTTCGCAAGATCGCCGTCGAATATCAGGTCGCCGGATATCACTTCGCCGTTATTGGGGTCGAGGCCATTGGCCGCGCTTTCCAGCTCGTTCAGCATATCGTCGTAGATGCTTTCCTGCGTATCGTATTTGGGCGTAAATATCTGTTCATAAAAGCCCAGGCCCGCTTCCGAATACGGCACGTCGCCGTAAATGTCGGTGATACGATGGAAGATCAGGGCTTTCATAATGCGCCCTATGTTGTGCAGGTTTTTGTATTGCTGTTTGTCTTCCGTAAACCGCACCAGGTCGACAACGTATTTCACCTGTTCGTCGTAGGCGCGCTCGAAATAGGAAGCTTCGTACGACATATTGTTGCGGCTCTTGTCGCCCACCCAGTAGCCGTTGACGTTGGCCAGGTGCTGCATCATCACGCTGAAATAGATGAGGTTGGTACGCCAGGTCTCGTAGGCGAAATCGGTGCTGCCGGTGTAGCGCAGCTGGGCGCTGGTGAGCAGCGAATTCGGATCGAACGCGTTGGCCCCGGCGGATGAAGGGTCGGTGTTGATTTCGGTGAAATCTTTTGTGCAGCCCTGGGCGAAAAGCACAAACCCGACCAGTAGTATAGTGAATTTATGGATGAATCGTTTCATATCATTTTAATTTTAAAGATAAAACCCCGAAGTCTTCAAACTTTTAAAACTTCACACTCAACGCCAGCCCGATGGAGCGCGTCGTCGGCAGGCCGGCGAGTTCCAGCCCCTGGGCGTTGGAGTTGTTGTAGTTCGACTCCGGATCGATATTGTCTGTCTTTTTCATCAGAATGGCCAGGTTGCGGCCCACGGCAGAGATCGTCAGGTTTTGAATCCCGACCTTCTGGGTCAGATTGGCCGGAATACTGTACCCCAGGGTCACCTGGCGCAGTTTTATGAAGCTGGCGTCGTACACGAACAGCGAGCTGATATCGTTCAGCGCGTTGTAGTATTGCTGAGCGCTTACGGCCACCGTGTTGGCTTCGCCCGTTGCCTGATCGATGCCGGCGGCCACGATCTGGCCTTCGCGGCCTTCGAGTGTGGCTTTATGCACCCCAAAGCCGTAAGCGTAGGTTTCAGTGGCCGAGTAAATTTTACCGCCGTATTTGAAGTCGATCAAAGTGCCGAAGCGGAGGTTGCCAATTCGGAAATCGTTGTTCCAGCCACCCGTCACTTTGTGTACGCCCGTGCCCATGTCGAGTAGTTCTCCCTGTTGGGGCAGGCCGTTGTTCAGCAGGATGCGGCCCTGGTCGTCGCGTTTATAGTCGAATGCCTTGATGTTGGCGAAGGGCAGGCCCACCGTTTGGTGGATAAAAGCCGTAAGCGTACGGGATTGGTCGACCTGCAGGGTACTGAGTTCGCCGGCGAGATTTACCACTTCGCTGTTGTTGTAGGCCAGGTTGACGGAGGTAGTCCAGGTAAATTTTTTGCCGCGTACCGCGTCGAAGCTCAGCAAACCTTCAATGCCGGTGTTGGTCACTTCCCCGAGGTTGAACACCGCGCTGCCGTAGCCGGAAGTGCCTGAAATGGAAGCGGCCACGATGTCGTTCGTCGTTTTCTTGTTGTACCAGGTCAGGTCAAAGCCGAGGCGGTTGTTGAGTATGCGCAGTTCTACGCCGGCTTCCAGTTCGGAAATGCTCAGCGGCTTCAGGTCTTTGTTCGGGATGGAGCCATTGGCGATATTCCCGATCGGATTGCCGTTGATGGTGCCGCCGATGTTGTAATACAGCTGCGTTTGATACGGCTGCGCGTCGCCGCCGACGTTGGCGTAGGCCAGGCGCAGTTTGCCATAGTTCAGGAAAGAGCTTTCCAGAGCCTCTGAAAACACCCAGGAGGCGCTGACCGAGGGATAGAAATAGGAGGGGTTGACCAGCGTGGAATACCAGTCGTTGCGTCCGGTGACGTTCAGATAGAATTGATGCGCCAGGTCGATTTCGGCAAAGCCGAATACGGAGTTGATGCGCCAGCGGCCCAGGTAATAATCAAAATTACGGCTGGTGGTATTACCGAGCGCATACAGGAACGGGATCACGAAGTTGTTGCCGAAAGAATTGATGTTTTCCGAACGGCGGTCCATGCGGTTGACGCCCACCCCGGCGTTGACGCCGAAGTTTTCGTTGAACGAGTGCGCCGCGCCGATCAACCCTTCCAGGTTGCGTTCGGAGAAGTTGCGGCTGCCTTCCGTCATGCCGCCGGCCGGGTTGTATTCCGTGCCGGAGGGCGTCACCGATGTGGCGCGGTTGGAGAAAAAGTCTTGTCCGATGCGGCCCTGCACGTACAGCCAATCGGCGAGGTCGTAGCGGATGGTGGCGGCGCCAAGGATGCGGTCTTTAGCCGAGTTGTTGAAGAACTTGTAAGCGCCGAAATAGGGATTGGTAATGAATCCGTTATCGTTAAATTCCTGTTCGGAGCCGTCGCGTTCGGAGCCTTCGCCGTCGGAACCGGCCAGCAGGCTTTGGTCGACGTTGGCCGGGAGGAAATTGATAGCGAAGTTGGGGTTGCCGGGCGAGTCGCTCAGGTTGGAGCGGTGTTCGGCGCGTTCGCGGGTGTAGTTGGCTTTCAACTCGGCGCTGAGGCGACCTTGTTTGATATTGATGCCGGCGTTGAAATTCTGGCGTTTCAGTTCGTTCGCCGGGATAATGCCCGTGTTGCCGAGGTGGGAGATGGAGAAACGGGCGCCAAGGCTTTCGTTTCCGCCTTCGAAGGCCAGCGTGTTGATGTGCGTCAGACCGGTTTGGTAGAAATCTTTCGCGGCAATTCCTTTGGCCGTGTAGGGCCGCTGTACGCCGTCGAATTCGTAGGCTTGTTGTCCGGTCATCCGGGCGCCCCAGCTGCTCAGGCCGGTGTTGAGGCCTTCGCTCGCGGTGGCAGGCGCTGCGCCAAGCGTACCCTGGCCGTATTCCTGCTGCCAGTCGGTGAGGATGACCGGCATGTCGGCCTGGAGGTTGCTCGTCCATTCCACCCCGATGCCTTTGCGGGCTTTACCGGTTTTCGTCGTGATCAGGATAACGCCGTTTTTAGCGCGCGAACCGTACAATGCCGCCGCGGTGGCGCCTTTAAGCACGCTGATGGTTTCGATGTCGTCGGCGTTCAGGCTGGAGATGCCGTCGCCGAAGTCGGCTCCGCCCCACAACCCCGCGCTGCCGAGGTTGCTGTTATCCATCGGGATACCGTTAATAATGAACAGGGGCTGGTTGTCGCCCGAAATGGAGGTGTTTCCGCGGAGCGTGATCCGGCTGGAGCCGGCGGGACCGGAAACGGTGCTGGAGATGTTCAGCCCGGCTACCCGGCCCGTGAGCGAGTTGATGACGTTGGTTTCGCGGGCCTGGGTCAGGCTGCTGCCATCCACCTGCGTCACGGAATAACCCACCTTTTTTGCTTCTTTGCGAATGCCAAGGGCGGTTACCACCACTTCGTCGATGTTGACGCCGCTTTCCAGCGTTATGTCGAGGGTCGTTTGACCACCGACAGGCACCGATTTACTGCTATAGCCGGTGAGGGAGAAATTCAGGGTGGCATTGGCGTTGGTCAGGCGCAGGGTATAGGCGCCGTTGACATCGGAGACGGTACCGTTACGGGTACCTACCTCGGCGATCGTTACGCCGACAAGCCCTTCGCCGGTGGCGGCGTCGGTGATTTTTCCCGATACCGTTTGCGCCAATAGCGGCGTGGCCAGCCAGGCGGCAAACAGGTATAATACTGCCACCCAGCGCCACCTCCGGCAGCGTTGTAAACTTTGTTGCTTCATAATCAATAGGTTTAGTTAATGTAAACAGTTTAATGCCCCGGCATACTTCCATTTTTTAACCGGAGTCCGACAAAGGTAAAAAAATTTTATGCGCCTGCCGCGCTTCATTTTTAAATATTTTTTTTCCGTGTTCGCACACGGAACAATAAAAATACGGAAATTTTATGTTTCATTTTGACAGGATTGCATCGGTAATTTCGGCCTGAAAGCGGAAAAAAGTCTCCTGCAGCGCCGATTCGGCGTCGGTTCCGTAGTTGATCAGGAATACCATCGTAGCGTCCTGATTGGGGAAATAAAACAGATCGGCGGAATAAGCCAGGTCGCGGCCGCGGTGGCCCAGGGCGTATTCATCGGGCGCCCGTTCCAGGAAATCCTTTCGGATGGCCACGCCATAGGCTTCGTTGTCGGCACTTTGGGCGGTGATGGTGGTCATTTCCGTGTATGCTGCCGGTGTCAGCAGGGTTTTATCGCGCAATAAAGCTTCGATAAATACTTTCAGGTCGAAGACGGTGGAATAAAGCCCGCCGTAACCGTTGCCGTTTCCGGTATTAAAATCGGACATATTGACCAGTGTGCCATTGTTGTACAAATCGAAGTAGCCTTGGGCAGTGAAACCGGGCAGCGGGTCGTGCCAGTGATAATACGAATTTTGCATGTTCAGCGGGTCGAGGATCAGTTCGTGCATCAGGTCGGCGTGCGACCGGCCGGAAGCGGCTTCCAGTACCATGGAGGCCAGCAGAAAGTTGGTATTTGAATATTCGACATCTGTCCCGGCCGGGAAAAACGGGTCTTTGTCATAGGCAAATTCGAGCAGTTCCGCTGCTTTCCATTTGCGGGCTGGGTCGTTCAGCACGTTGAGATAAAAGGTATTGTCTTCTATGATGTCATAAATGCCGCTGGTGTGGTTGAGCAACTGCCGTACGGTACACTGGTCGGCATTTCGAACCTTGGAGGTGTATTTTGAAGGCAGCCATTTGGTCAGGGGATCATCGAGATTCAGTTTGCCCTGTTCCACCAGTTTCATGACCAGAACGCCCGTGAACAGTTTCGTCACGCTGGCTACCTTGCCCACATGGCAGGGTTCCATCGCGATGCCCTGCCCGATGTCGGCCATCCCGGAAGAGCCGGTCCAGAGGCCGTTTCTGTCGCGCACGAGCAGGGCGATACCCGGCAGGCCTTGCCCGACATGTTTATCCAGAACGCTTTGGTATAAGGCAGATTTAGGGTGCAGGGCGCTGCTATCAGGTCCGGGGCTGGTGCAGGCGCCGGTGGGCGAAACCGGTTCGTCCTTGCATCCGCTGAGCAACAGCAGCCCTGTGCCGAGCCAAAATATGATGGGTCGCATAATCAGGATTTTTTACGGTGAAACAAGGGAAATTGGAGGCCGAGGTGCAGGGCCGTATTGGGCAACACCGGCACATAGGATTTGACGAATGGCGTTTGTATATAAAACTGGTAGGCCAGCAAAATACTCCAGTCGTCCTTTACCCGGAAGCCTGCGCCAAGCGTCAGGCCGGCCATGAGCTGCGGTCGTCCGATACTTTTTTTCCGGACATAGGCGCCGTTCTCCAGTTTAAAAATCTCGTTGTCCGGGATGGCGTGCAGATAACCGGCGCCCAGCCGCGCTTCCAGATTCAGGGGCCAGCCGAAGCGGTACCGGTAACCGAACTCGGAGTAAAGTTGAATCGTGTGCTGTACATACCGGTGATACTGGTAAGCCACCACCGCCGATTGGAAAATGGAAGCGTGGGGCCAATGCCGGTACTGAAATTCTGTGCCGCCAGAAATACCCGGATGCACGGGGAGCCCCCAGATAAACCATTCGTCGCCGCCCGGTAATAAGGTGGCATTGTCGAACAGGGTTATGCGAAGCGGCAACTTTTCGGGGGCGGCAACCTGGGCGGAGGCCTGGGGCAACAGGCACCCTGCCCATAAGACGCCAGTCATCAGCCATCTTACGTATTGCATAATGCATACTGTTTTGGTGAAAGAATCCTCAAATATTGAAAACTCTTTCCCGGCCAGCCATGACGCCGGGCACTAATGGCAGCAATATTGGTCAGGAGCACTTCTGCTTTTCGTCTGAAAAAAACGACTGTTAAGCCCCGGAAAAATGACATCGATCCTGAAAAAGGCGTCGCAAAGATTTCGGATTGCAACCTGCGGAAGAGTAAGGGTGTCTATTATGGCATTCTTCTTTTATTGAAATCCTTTTTAAGCCGTCTGACAGACGGCTTTACCAAAGCAACTTTCCATATAAGTTTTATTATTCATTTCAATCCAATTACCACATGAAAAACATGCTTGCAATGGCGAGCGCCTTCACTGTATGTATCGCCGTCCTGTTAGTCTGGATGGATCGCGCGCTGGCCAACCATTTGGAAAAAAACGTACTGCCCGAAATGGAAGTCAGGGCGACCCAAACCGAAAAAAAATTGCCGGAAATGCAACTTCCGGAGGTAACTATCCGGCCTCTGCCGGAACAAACCGCAACCCTGGGTTTGCCGGAAGTGATGGTGAAAGCAAAACGCTGCGCCGGCGCCTGATCCCCAACTAAACCCTCTAAACCTTCATAAACCCTCTAAACCCTCATAAACCCTCTAAACCCCCATAAACCCTTCCATCGAATCATACCATAGCAGAGCAATAACACGGAGGTTTTCGGGCGCCCGACGCAAGTTGGGCGCTCGTTTTTTAGAGGCTTTTAAAGAACAATGCCAACTCCTCCACCATCCTTTCCGGTTCTTCTTCCTGTACAAAATGCCCGGCGTTCTCAAAGCGGATCACCTGCGCTTGCGGCAGGGCTTTTTCCCATTTTTCCAGTTCGTAGGGCGGCACGAAGGCGTCTTTCATGCCCCAAAAGATGAGGCAGGGTTTTTCAGCGAGGATATGCACTTGTTGCCACAGATCGCCCCAAAAGGGGCCGGCGTCGAGCAGTTCGGCTGAAAAGGCATAGGCCGCGCGGCGGGCGCCCGGAGTGGGCAGTGCTTGTTTGTAGTGCCGGTGTACTTCGGGTGTGAGTTTGCGTTTGTCGCCGAAAGCGGCGGGCATGACGAAGTTGACCGGGAAATTGAAACGCAGGTAGAACAGGCGGCCCAGCCAGGTGCGCATCACGCGCGCGGCGCGGGCATAGTGCGGATCAGTATCCAGTGGCCACATCCAGCCGTTGAAAAAGCTGACCTTTTGTATTTTTTCGGGGTGTTTGATCGCGTAATGCAGGCCGATAGACAGGCCGAAATCGTTGCCGACGATGTGGAACTGATCCAGGCCGAGCCGGTCGATGAATTGTTCCAGCCGCCGGGCATGGGCCCGAACGGAATAATCGCCGTCGAGGGGTTTGTCGGAAAGGCCGAACCCGAGCATGTCGGGCGCGATGCAGCGGTATTGTCCGCGGAGGCCTTTCACCAGGTCTCGCCAGCCAAACGACCATTCCGGTGTGCCGTGACTGAACACGATAGGGGCGCCTTCGCCCTCGTCGAGGTAGTGCATGCGGTGGCCGTCGATCTCCAGAAAACGGGATTCAAAGGGGTACAGATCACGGTTGATCCATGAAGTTTCCATGCTGAAATTTTTGAATGAGAAAATCGCGGAGGGCGTCCAACGGATAGGTATCCGGCATTTGCAGGTATTGCAGGGTGATGCCGTCGATCAGGGCGAACAGCAGAAGGGCTTCCAGTTCGGGCTGCGCCGCGCCGAGCAGGTGGAACTGTGCGGCCAGTCGCTCCGCCACCGCGCGTTGGAAGGCGCCTATCTGCGCTTCGGCGCTCTGTTGTACCGCCGGCTGGTGGCGCATCTGGTGCACCAAACGCCAGAAACCGGTCTGTTCGCGCAGTATCCGGAATGACTCCCGGATGTGCAGGGCTATGGCCTCGCGGGGGTGGCCGCCGCGTTCGTAGACTTGCATGGATTCGTTCACCTGGCCGGCCCCGGTCCGGATGATCGCTTCCAGCAGGCCCGCCTTGTTTCCGTAGTGCCGGAAAATCAGCCCTTCCGATACGTTTGCCTCGCGGGCAATCTGGCTGGTCGGTGTGCGGTCGTAACCCTGTTCGGCAAACAGGCGCATCGCTACGTGCAGGATATTTTCTTTGTTGGACATGTAAGTGAGTAATCACTCACAAAGGTAAAAGGTTTTTGAAAATATCAGGCTTCTCCGGGGGCAGATTTTAGCAAGAATATGCACGTCTCTGCAAACCTGCCCTCATTGCCCCGTCTCCTGCATATCCGCGTAATAGATCAACTCCCATTCCCCGTCTTCACGCCGCATAAAATGGCGTTCAAGGCCGTAATTGGCAGCCGTGTAGCGGATGCGTTCGAT
>JAKLJF010001070.1 GCA_023151335.1 Thermoanaerobaculia bacterium
TCGTCGAGGCCGCGCAGCACTTCGTCCACGGGCGTCATAAAATCCCAGGCGTGCACCCAGAGCAGGTCGACGAACTCTGTGTCGAGCCGGCGCAGGCTTTCTTCCACCGAGCGCATCATGTTTTTGCGGTGGTTACCGGCGAAGTTCGGGTCGCCGATGCGGTCGCGCAAGGTGTATTTGGTGGCCACGACAAAGTGATGGCGGTCGCTTTTGATAAATTCGCCCAGCCAGCGTTCGCTGGTGCCCTCCGTGTAGCGGTTGGCCGTATCGAGGAAATTGCCCCCGTTTCCGGCGTAGAGATCGAATACTTTTTGGCTTTCTGCTTTATCCGTGCCGAGCGCCCATTCGGTGCCGAAGGTCATGGTGCCGAGGCAAAGTTCGGAGACGCGGAGGCCGGTTTTTCCAAAAATGCGGTAGTTCATAGAGCTATTTGTTTCGACTGGTTCAAATTTAGTTCATCAATCCTGTTCCGGGGGATGTTTCCCAAAAATTACCAATATTTCACGTAAAGCCACTAATCTTTTTCGGTTTAATTTTAAAGCGGCAACGGTCGCTCGGCCGGTTGGCGTCAGGCCGATAATGTGTGTTGACATTTGATCCCAGGAAAAATGTTCACTCCATTTTTGTAGGCGCGGGTGGAAAAGCGGGGCCGTCAATTTTGTTGCAGGGTCCAGTGCTTCGGTTTTGTCGTACTTGCTACCATTACAGCCTTGGCAGGCATAAGCAAGGTTGTCCGGCTCGTCGGAACCATCAAGAATAACAGGAATGATGTGTTCCACGGTAAAAGCTTGCGGCGCCAGATATTCCGGGCTTTGACAATATTCGCAACGCCAGTTGGCGCGTTCAGCCACCATGAGCCGCATTGTGGCGACAATAAAACGCCTCTTAGCCATGATACTTGGGGGCAATACCCAACGTTTCTGTCAATTGCTCGATGGACACTTTCCTGAGTGCAGCCAATTGGGCAAGATAACGCGCCCGTTGTAAGGTATATGCCTCATATTTATCGATTAGCCCCATCAGCTCGGTGTGCTCAGGTTCCGTTAATGTGCCCTCTTCGAGCTTACTGTTCAAAAAATCCAGCCGTTGCCATTTGTCATCCGGAAAACCGCGGTTTATTTTTTGAAGCAGTTGCGCTTCTTCACCAGGTAATACATCCGGGTGTCGCTGTGCCCGAAGCAGCACCAATTTTTCGAAAAAATTTTCAAATTCGCGCTGGTCAAGGCGGGCCGCGTTATCAATCAATTCTGCAACAGAAGGTTGGGCACTCATATATTCTGGTTCGTTTTTGCAAAAATATAGTTTCATGGGAAGAAACTCAAATCTCATATTACTGCCTCAATACCCCCGTTGCCGCAGCCAGGCCTGAAATCGCCCGGCATTTACCAAATGCGCGGCATAGGAGGCGGCAAAAGCGTGCGTGCCCGACTCGTCGGGTTTGGCGCAAAAGTAGAGATAGTCGTGTTTTTCCGGGTTCAGCACCGCGTCGATACTGGCAATGGAGGCCATGCTGATCGGCCCCGGCGGAAGGCCCTTGTAGATATACGTGTTGTAGGGCGAATCGAAAGTGGTGTGAAATTCCGTCACGCGGCGGGTGGCGAAATCGCGGGTGGCGAACACGCAGGTGGGGTCGGCCTGCAGGGGCATGTCGATCTTCAGGCGGTTGAGATAGACGCCCGCGATAGCCGGTTTTTCACCGGCAGTATTGGTCTCCCGTTCCACGATGGAGGCCAGGGTATATACTTGTTCTGGCGTCAGGCCGAGCGCCCGGGCTTTTTCGCGGCGGTTGTTTTTATCCCAAAAAGCAT
>JAKLJF010001071.1 GCA_023151335.1 Thermoanaerobaculia bacterium
CCTCTGAATCTCAGAGGCACTGTTTTATACTTTTCTGATATGCGTTATTTCAGACTATTAATAACACTATTTTTTCTATTAATAGCTGTTAAAAATGAAGCCCAAAAAAACGACTATCTATGGCCTCTTGGTCTTGGCCCTAGCTATAGTGAGTTCCGTTTTTTTTTGAATTTTAACCAAGACCCTCCGTCCATTTTATTGCGTTCCGATACAATGAGTACCGGTATTTTTACCGGGGCGTATTCTAATGATCAAGGAGAACTCGTCGCTTACTCCAATGGTCTTCATATCCTGAACAAAGACGGCGAACTGATTGAAAATGCCTTTGGGCTAAACCCGACTCTGACGCAGGGGCAAACCCAGGGAAGTTATGGCGGATACCAGTCGGGCTTCTTTTTGGAAAATCCCGGCAATCCTGACATATTGTTTCTTATCCATATGGATTATGGCTACCACCCCGCTAACGGTTGGCCTTACCGCTTTGTGGGCCGTCACCTGATGCTGACAACCATTGACCTGATTGCCAACAATGGGGCCGGGAAGGCGATAGCCAAAAATGAAATACTGATTGATGGTCTCTTGATGAACCCTGCCGCGGTACGCCATGCAAACGGACGTGATTGGTGGATCATGGTTTCCGATGCCGATGAAAACCGGCATTACCGGTTATTGCTGACTCCAGATGGTTTCCTCGGCCCGTTCACCCAGGAAATAGGAACCAAACCAAGTCCCGTTGGCAAACAAAACTCCGGCGCTGGTAATTCCTTTTCGCCCGCCGGCAATTTTTACGTTGAAAACAACAGTTACATTGGATTCAGTGTATTCAATTTTGACCGTTGCATCGGGTTGCTAAGCAATGAAAAAAGAGTTGATTGGCCCCCACCAATTCCGCCTTATTACGTTTTGCAAAACGAACCGGGTACGGGAGTAGTTTTCTCTTCCGATGAACGGCTTCTATATATTACAGCCACATATAACATTTCCAACCATCCCGCAACACCTTATGGCAAAAAACCATATTTATTTCAATTCGACCTGGAGGCACCGGATATGGCAGCATCCATTGACACCATCAACTTTGTCGACCCCTTGAATTTCTGGCCTTTTAAGATCACGAATGAAGTCATGTGGGGCGCCGAAATGGGGCCAGACGGTCGCATTTACATCGTACATAGCGGCGAAGGGTATTGCACCGTACAGTATCCCAATGTACGCGGGAAAGGTTGCGGTTTCCGGTATAATGTGCCGGATTTTCACAACGTCATCGGGCAAGCCATTCCGGTTTTTCCAAACTACCGTCTTGGGCCACTTGACGGAAGCCACTGCGATACCCTTGGTCTGAACAACGTGCCGGTGGCCGATTTCCGGGTAGAGGATACGCTCGCTCCGCTTACCCGCTTTTTTTACGACCTGTCATTTAAGGAGCCATCTGCCTGGTATTGGACTTTCGGCGATAGCGCCGTTAGTCAGGATACCAACCCGATTCACGAGTATGCCCAGCCCGGTAAGTACCAGGTCTGCCTCACAGTATCGAATGCCAACGGTAGTGATACGTATTGCAGGTATATTTTCCCGGGCATTACTGGGCAAGATGAAATCTCGACGGAAATACCTGCCTTAATCGTTTATCCCAATCCGGCGCGAGAGCGTGTTTGGGTAGCGCTTAAAGGCTCAACCCAAATGGGAAAAAATCTGGTCGTTACCGATTTATATGGTCGAATATCATTGAAACAGTCCTTGGAAACTGATCTATCTGCTTCTTTGGATATTCAGGGAATGTATCCGGGTGTGTATTTGATTACTAT
>JAKLJF010001072.1 GCA_023151335.1 Thermoanaerobaculia bacterium
TTTTCGGTAGCCGGGATATAATAGCGCATTTCCGGGCCGGCCATAAATAACGTTACTGTGGCCTCGTCCTTATCCCCGTCCTGTTCTTTTGTCGATTGCGTCAACAGATTCAACTGAACCCCCAACGACAGGTTATTGATCAAAAAATAATGCGCGTTACCATTCAAACCGATAGTAGTGTATTTGGTCTCTGATTCATCACTGGACCCGCTCATTTTGGAGCTCTGTTTTCCAAATCCGATCCCGACACTACTCACCGGGGCAATCCCCACGCCATTCGGTGAAAAACTGTGCAGACCTAAGGCAACTGAACCCTTTTCGGTTTGCGCCGGCAGGGCCAAAGCGCCTGCAATAAAAACGATTATCAAAAGGATGTTTTTCATGGCTGATAATTTTGGTTAGGAAAAATTATTATCCCTCTAAAGATATTCCCGAGTACCGGCGCCTTCAAATGATACTCCTCACTCCATGGCCTGATGGCAAACAACCAGGAATTTTCGCGACCACCTTGTAATTCTTTCCCATACACCGTATCTTCGCACCACTATTTTCCGGAGCACAGCTCAGCTGGTTTAGAGCGTCCCGACTCGCAAGTCGAGAAGGTCATAGGTTCGAATCCAGTTGTTCAGAGCGGTATATTTGGAGTTGTCAACCCGATATTCGCTGTTTATCGGAGCATAGCTCAGCTGGTTTAGAGCGTCCCGACTCGCAAGTCGGGAAGGTCATAGGTTCGAATCCAGTTGTTCAGAGCGGTATATTTGGAGTTGTCAACCCGATATTCGCTGTTTATCGGAGCATAGCTCAGCTGGTTTAGAGCGTCCCGACTCGCAAGTTGGGAAGGACATAGGTTCGAATCCAGTTGTTCAGAGCGGTATATTTGGAGTTGTCAACCCGATATTCGCTGTTTATCGGAGCATAGCTCAGCTGGTTTAGAGCGCACGCTTCACACGCGTGAGGTCATAGGTTCGAATCCTATTGTTCCGACGTAACGCCGTCTGCCAGACGGCGTTTTTTGTTTGACTGTCATCCTTTTAACAATGGACTACCAGGCTGCCGGACAAGTAAAAAACGGGCGGGATCAACAGGGTTTTCAGGATTTTACCTTGCAGGTTGCCGTTGAGCCCAGTGTGCAGAATGACCTCACAGATTATGGCCAAACACTGTTTATTGACGTGGTAAGCGCATGGCGATTTAAAGATATGAAAACCGTATAAAACGCTATGGTATTTAAAGTAAAGATATCCACCATTTATTATTGCTCTTTGGAAAGGGCGTTTAAAACACCCATGCTGTGCGACGTGTCCAAGGTGCACAGCGGTTTTGGAATGATGCCCAGAGTAACCCATTGTACCGGGGACGAACACTGGGGCAAACCCGGGTTCAGCAAAAAGGTATTCGTGGCAAAATCATGGACGCAAAAAGGTGGCTTCGCGTCCGTTGATAAAGTACTCGAGCGCGTCGAAAATAAATATTGGAAAATTGAGGTTAGCGATTTCCAATCCTGGATGTTGGGTTTCTATAAATTTACAGGCGAATGGCAAACGACTGAACTTGAACCCGGCAAAATTTTAGTCGAATATACTTACGCTTTGTACGCAAACAACGCTTTGTTGTATCCTTTAAACTGGCTGTTCGCCAAAGTATTTTGGAAAATCTACATGAAAAAGGTACTGGAGAATATCAGGAAGATGATCAACGAAAAGGAGCCTTATCTTTACGAATAAGACCGGTTGCATATTTGCATTTCTTGTCGCGCTACCCGCATGAAAAAAACACTGAAATACGTCACCCTCTTCCTGCT
>JAKLJF010001073.1 GCA_023151335.1 Thermoanaerobaculia bacterium
GGCTGTTGAAAATCATCCCGGTATTTTCCGTTTTCCCGGAAAACGGCTATGGTTACAGCGAAGAAACCAAAGCTATGCTGATGACCTCCCACGGCTTTGTGCCCTGGGACGACCAACACCACATCTCCCTCTCCCTCACCAATGGCGAACAGGACGGACGCTGGATGTTCGCCAATGCCAACAACACCCCGCGCGTAGCACGGGTAGACCTGAAATCCTTCCGCACCGCGGAAATCATGGAGATCCCGAACTCCGGCGGTAACCACTCCTCGCCGTTCATTACCGAGAACAGCGAATACATCGTGGCCGGCACCCGCTTCTCCATTCCGCTGGACGACCAGCCCGACGTGCCGATCGAAACCTATAAACAAAACTTCCGCGCTACCGCCTCTTTCATCAGTGTCGACCCGCAGGACGGCGAGCTGGATCTGGCTTTCCAGATTCTGCTGCCCGGCGTTAACCTCGACCTGAGCCGCTCCGGCAAAGGCCCGAGCCACGACTGGTTCTTCTTCTCCTGCTACAACTCCGAACGCGCCAATACGCTGCTCGAAGTAAACGCTTCGCAAAATGACAAAGACTTTATCGTGGCCGTCAACTGGAAAAAGGCCGAGGAGTATGCCAAAGCCGGAAAAGGCATGACCAAAAAAGTGCGTTATGCCCACAACATCTACGACGAAAAAACACACACGGCCAGCACGCACTGGAAAACGGAAGTGACCGTGCTTGACCCGAAAGAATTGAAGGATATCGTTTATCTCATCCCTTGCCCGAAAAGTCCCCACGGCTGTGACGTGAATCCTACCGGCGAATATTTCGTAGGGTCGGGTAAACTGGCGGCGGTTATTCCCGTGTTCTCCTTTGCCAAAATGCAAAAAGCCATCGCCGACAAAAACTATGAAGGCGACTACGACGGCATCCCCGTGTTGAAATACGACGCCGTGCTGCATGGTGAAGTGCAGAAACCGGGTCTGGGCCCGCTGCACACCGAGTTCGACGCCAACGGCAATGCCTACACCTCCTTCTTCGTATCCTCCGAGATCGTAAAATGGAACGTGGAAAGCCTGCAGGTGCTCGACCGCGTACCCACGTACTACTCCATCGGTCACCTTTGCGTACCCGGCGGCGACACGAAAAAGCCCTGGGGCAAATACGTAATCGCCTACAACAAGATCACCAAAGACCGCTACCTGCCCACCGGCCCCGAGCTGGCGCAATCGGCCCAATTGTACGACATCAGCGGCGACAAGATGAAACTGCTGCTCGATTTCCCGACCATCGGCGAGCCGCACTATGCCAATGCCATTCCTGCCGACCTGATCCAGAAAAACTCGGTCAAATTTTACAAGATCGAAGAAAACAACCACCCCTACGTGGCAAAAGGTGAAGGCCAGGCCAAAGTAGTTCGGGAAGGCAATAAAGTACATGTGTACATGACCGCCATCCGCTCCCACCTGACGCCCGACAATATCGAAGGCGTGCGTGTGGGCGACGAAGTGTATTTCCACGTGACCAATCTCGAACAGGACTGGGATATCCCGCACGGCTTTGCCATCAAAGGCGCCAATACCGCCGAAATCCTCATTATGCCGGGCGAAACCCAAACCCTGGTGTGGAAACCCGACCGCCCGGGCGTGGTGCCCTTCTATTGCACCGACTTCTGCTCGGCCCTCCACCAGGAAATGCAGGGCTACATGCGCGTATCCCCCGCCGGCTCCAATGTGCCGCTGAAGTTCAGCACCGGCGCGGAACCGACTGTACAATAGAAGTTTAACGGGTTTAACGGGTTTAACGGGTTTAACGG
>JAKLJF010001074.1 GCA_023151335.1 Thermoanaerobaculia bacterium
GCGGTATCCCGCCGCCGTTGTCGCTGATCTGTACCACGGCATGATGATCCATGCGGTAAAGCGATACACGGATATCGCCTTTGCGGTCGGAAGGAATGGCCTGGATGGCGTTGATGATCAGGTTATTGAACACCCGGATCAGGTGGTTCTTGTCGCCGCTGATATGGTAGCGGTCGGGGGCGATGCGCAAATCCAGGTCTACCTCCTTTTGTTCGCTGAAAAGGTCGTACACGCTTTCCACCACGTCGTTGAGCACCAGGTCGTGTTTCTGCTGGATGTCGAGGTTGGCGAACATGGAGAACTCGGACGCGATCTGCGCCAGTGAATCGATCTGTTCGATCAGCCGGGTAATGGCTTTTTTCAGGTAAGCGGCAGCCTGTGCGGGGTCGTTGGACACGCGCTCCAGTTGCTGCATGGAAAGTTTCATGGTAGTCAGCGGGTTTTTGATGTCGTGCGCTACCTGGCGCGCCATTTCCCGCCACGCGCTTTCCCGTTCCAGCCGGATCAGTTGGGATTTTGATTCCTCCAGTTTATCCACCATCCGGTTGTATTCTTCAATGAGGGTACTGAGTTCGTCCTGCGCGTCGCCCTGGTACTCCAGGGGCAGATTTTTATCCTCCAGGCGGAATTGTTTGATCTTTTCAGAGATCAATTGCACCGGCCGTATGATAGACCGCGACAAGAGGAACGACACCGAATAGGCGATCAGCAGGAGAAATACGTAGATGCTGGCAAGTATACCGATGAAATCGGAGACCTCTGAGCCAACCTGCCGTTCGGACAAATGATAAGGCACCCCCAGAAAGCCAAGCAACTGGTTCTGATGGTTGCGCAGCGGCAGGTAACGGCTGGAGAACGTCACGCCGCCCACTTGTTCGGACACGACGGCTTCCGTCTGGCTTCCGCGGACGAGGACAGACTGTGCCTCTGGGCTCATTTTTGCGGGCAACACGCCCAAACGGGCGAGATCCTCTCCGCTGGAATACAGCAGGTCTCCCGCGGGAGAGTACAGGTTGATATCGGTAGACAGGCTGGCTGCCAGGGTACCCACGGTTTCCGGCATTTTCCGGCGCAGGCTGTCCGAATCGGGGCGCAGGTCGCCCAGTTGGCTGCGCAGGTGCGTCCGCAGGGCCTCGGCGCGGTAATCCAGTTTGGCGCGTTCGGCATTTTCAGCACTTCGGTTAAAGTGGCGGTACGTGAACCAGCCGATGCCGGTAAAGGCCAGGCCAATCAGTGCGACGTTGCCATAGTGAATACGCCGGGCCAGGGAGCCGGTGGTGGAAAAATTAAAATGGTAATAGTCGGGTAAAAACCTGAGGTAAGTATTGAGTAAGGCCAGGGCAAAAATAAACAGGCTGGTGAAAGCGAACAGGATGGCGAAAAGGTACAGTTGTTTGATCCAGCCACCCAGCGGACGGCCCACGGCGGCAATCGTACTGCCGTCGTCGCTTTTGTACACGGTGCTTACCTGGCGCGGGGCGCCGGCGACCAGTTCCGCGGCTTCGCCGTTCGGCAAGGTTTTTTGAAAAACGGCCTGGTTGCCCTGTCCCTGGTCGACGATCAATTTTCCGTTTTTCAGCACGGCAAAATCATATTGCGGCAAGCGGTCGAGCTGTTTGTAGGGCAATTGATAAAAAACCTTGGAATAAACCCGGGTAGGTTGGGGATACTGGTGCGCAAAAAAACAGTACACTTCGGCCGGCTGGGTGGGATCGCCCATGCGCAGGGCGGGAATTTTGATCATGTACCGGAAAATACCTTCCGCGTCGGTGCCGTACCGGATATCCGGGGCGCCG
>JAKLJF010001075.1 GCA_023151335.1 Thermoanaerobaculia bacterium
TCGCTTGCACCCGAACCGGACACCCTCGACGCCCTGCGCATCGAAGACCTGGTAGCCGAAGGCCGCCTCGATCTGGCACTCGATAAACTCGCCGATTTTCTGCAGCAAATGCAGCAACAACGGAATGAATTGTACAACCTGCAAAGCCGCTGGGAAAACCTGCAGCGGGAAGACCGGGTAGGAAAAGTATCGAATGAAAGCCGGGATCTGACGATCAACCAGGTGACGGACGCTTTTCTCAAAAGCATGCGCAATATCAAACACCTTATCCCCCAACATTTCAAGATCACCGATTTTCCGGTGCTTTCCCGGAAGATCACCGACCAGGCCGAGGTGCTGCGGATCGTTACCGAGGAAATGCTCGCCGGCAGATACGACACATTTGAGTTTGTTTCCAACGGCAATTCGGGCCTTTTTTTCAAGGCCCGGAGCAACCAGACGGGGAATGACGTGGTGATTAAAGTGTTGAAAATCATGAATGTGGCGGACTTGCCCAAAGACGATATCTCACGCATCCTGAAACTCAAGCACCGCAATATTATCCGGATCATCGACCACAACTTCGAGCGCCTGCCTGCCTATGTGGTGCTGGAATTTGTAAACGGTTCCAAACTCAACGACGCGCTGCGGCTGTTCGGCGGATTTCCGCTCCACGACGCCCTGCGCATTATCCGCCACCTGGCCGACGCGCTCGATTATATCCGCAAACGCAAGGTGCGCCATGCCAATATCCGGCCTTCCAAAATTTACATCGACGATGAAGGGCAACCCATGATCTCTTCGCTCGATATCCTCAAAATTGACCAGGATGAGCTGCGCTCGCTCGGACGTTTTAAAGAAGACTGCCGCTATCTCAGTCCGGAAGCGCTCGACGAGTCGCTGGATCGCGAAGATCTGACCGCTGTGGAACGTTCCGACCAATATTCACTGGGCCTGATCCTGCTGGAAATGCTGACGGGAAAGCCATTGTTTCAGGGTCAAACCGTGCAGGCTATCTACGACGAACGGCGCAGTTTTTCTGCCAACCCGGCCAAGCGGATCACCGCGGCGGTGCACCACCTGCATTTGCCCAAAACACTGGTTAACGTGCTGGGGAAAATGCTCGCCAAAAATGCCAAAGACCGTTTTTCAGACCTGCAGGAAGCGCTCGACGCCCTGAAAAAGATACAAAACCGTATGCCGCAGCAATGCCTTGCCCGGGAGAGTTTTGATTATTGTCAACGGCACAATCACAGTCTCCTCGAAAGTTTTTACCAGCGGTTTCTGGAACGAAATCCCGGCCTCGCCGGCGATTTTAAAAACCCGGAGCGCCAGCAAATGATGCTCTCCCACGCTGTGAACGTGGTTTTGGATATTGAAAACAAAACGGACGCTTTCCGGGAAATACTCGCCAGCCCCTATCACGCCAAATACACCGACAGCGCTTTTTTTAAAATATTCCTGGAAACCCTGCGCGATACCGTATGCGACGAACTTCCGCGCGACTGGCCGGTGGACGGCGCCATGAAAAAATGGGACGAAAAAATCGAACGCTGCCTGCATATCACGGAGGAGTACATGGCCGGTTTGAAAAAAGAAGGCGTGGGGACGAAGTTTTTGTCGTCGGATACGGTGGTGGGGTGAGGCCGGATTCCGGACCCTCCGGTTTTTGCTCAGTTTCCAACAAATTACCCGTTCAGATGAAATATTTACTCCTTGTTTTCCCGCTTTTTTGCCTCTCTTTTCTTCTTTCCGCCCAACACTCCTGTTGGAACGGTTACTTGAACCAGCGCGCGGTAAGGGCGCTCGCCGTACA
>JAKLJF010001076.1 GCA_023151335.1 Thermoanaerobaculia bacterium
CATCATAAAAAGCGACGACGGCGGCAAAACCTGGAAAGAGATCAACGGCGACAACGTGCACGTGGATCACCACGCCCTATGGCTCAACCCCAACCGTCCCGGCCATCTCCTCAACGGCAACGACGGCGGCCTGAATATTTCCTGGGACGATGGCGCCTCCTGGATCGCCTGCAACAACCCGCCTGTCGGGCAATTCTATGCTATCGCCGCCGACGCCGCCGACCCCTACAATGTATACGGCGGCGCGCAGGACAACGGCGTGTGGGTGGGCCCTTCCACCTACAAAGCCTCCGACCGCTGGCATATCACAGGCCGTTACCCCTATGAAAGCCTGCTCGGCGGCGACGGGATGCAAATAGCCGTGGACACCCGCGACAACGCCACCATCTATACCGGCTTTCAGTTCGGCAACTATTTCCGCATCAACCGCAAAACCGGCAAACGTAAACGCATCACCCCCCGTCACGAACTCGGCGAACGTCCCCCGCGCTTCAACTGGCAAACTCCCATCTGGCTCAGCACCCACCAACAGGATGTGCTTTACCTCGGCGCCCACCGCCTCTACCGCTCCTTTAACCAGGGCGACGATTGGGAGGCCATTTCCGGCGACCTCACCAACGGCGGCAAAACCGGCAACGTGCCATTCGGCACCCTCAGCAGCATCCACGAAAGCCCGATCAAATTCGGCCTGCTCTACACCGGCTCCGACGACGGCCTGGTGCACCTCAGCCGCGATGGCGGCGACACCTGGACGCGTATTTCCGACTCGCTGCCGCGCAACCTGTGGGTGTCCCGCGTAATCGCCTCGGCCCACGAAAAAAGCCGCGTGTACGTCAACCTGAACGGCTACCGCAACGACGATTTTACTCCTTATCTCTACGTTTCAGAAGATTACGGCAAAAAATGGCGCCGCCTCGGCCCCGACCTTCCCGCCGAACCCGTCAACGTGGTGCGCGAAGACCCCGCCAACCCCGATCTGCTGTACGTGGGTACCGACCACGGCGTCTATATCTCGCTCGATCGCGGCCAGTCGTTCCAGGCGCTCGACGGCGACTTTCCGGCCACCCCGGTGCACGATCTGGTCATTCAGGCCAAAGCAAAGGAACTCCTTATCGGCACCCATGGGCGCTCCATGTACAAGATCAACGTCGGGCCGCTGCAACAACTCACAGCAGAAGTGTTGGCGCAAGCCATCCACCTGTTTGACCTGCCAAAGCGGAAATTTGCCAAAAACTGGGGCAAAAAACAGCCCTGGCGCGAACTCAGCGATCCCGATATTTCCGTGACCTTTTACGCCGCCAACGTCGGAAAGGCCGCCTGGACGCTCAAAACAAAAGACGGCCTCGTGCTCAATAACGGCACACAGGATTGTGTTAAAGGCTTAAACTCTTTTACCTTCGTGCCCGAAGTGCAGGAAATCAACCTGAAAAAATACCAGAAAGCCCTGAGCGACGCCCAGAAAGATCCGAAAAAGACCGTGGAGATCCCCAAATCGGATACCGGGAAATATTATTTGCAGAAAGGGACCTATGTGTTCGACATGCAAAAGGATGGAAAGACGGTTACTAAAGAGTTGGTTATAGAATAATCGTCAATTCATCATTCATCATTCAACATTTATCATTTATCATTCATCATTCTTCATTCATCATCTTTTAATGAAAAATTTTAAAAACCTTTTCCTTGCAGCGCTGGCGGTCGGCAGTTTGGCGCTGAGCGGTTGCCTGCACATCGTAGAGGAAGTCACGTTTAAAAACGATGGCTCCGGCACCTATAAAATGACGCTCGACA
>JAKLJF010001077.1 GCA_023151335.1 Thermoanaerobaculia bacterium
GGTTTAGATGGTTTAGATGGTTGGGTTTCTTTCCCCCCTCTAAACCCTCTAAACCTTCTAAACCCTCTAAACCCTCTAAACAATCTCCCCCCCACAATCCTGTTTTTCCCAAAAATTCGACGGTACGTTCGGCGCTGATTCCGGCAGGTCGGTTTACCCAATGGGTTGCCGATGCCTGTAGTTCAGGCACTAACGGTTTTTCTTCTTATGCCGGTTTTTGCGCAGGCGCTTTTTGCGTTTGTGCGTGGCGATTTTGTGACGTTTGCGTTTTCTTCCGCAAGGCATACTCTACAAAAGTTATTAAGTGATCAGTTATGTGTTCCTTCACCCGTACAGGTACGGGTTTTTATTTTATTTATTTTGGTTGCACAAGGCGGCGAATTCGGCCGCTTTGTCCTGCTTTCCGGCGCCTTGATATGCTTTGGTCAGCAGGCAGGGCGTAAAGGGGTTGTTTTTATCGAGCGACCAGGACTTTTCCAGCCGCTCAACGGCCCGTTCCCACTGGCCGGTTTTTATAGCCAGGCGCCCCAGCGCATTGTACACGGACGCATTGTCCGGATATTTTTGCTCCAGTTCACGCAGCATAACCACTGCCTGCATAGGATTTTCAGGCGGTGGATTTTCGGCGTACACGAGGGCCAGGTTGACACGGTGTTCCACCCGGCCGGGATTGAGCGAAATGGCGCTTTCAAACGCTTTTACAGCGTGGGCGCCACAGTATTGGCGGATATTTGCCTCCTGGCTGTTGCTCAGGGCCAGGTAGAACGTGGCGCCGGCAACCGACCAGGCTGTATCGGCGTTTTCCAGCTCGGCTACCTGCTCCGCAAAACCGCCGGCTACAGGCAGGTTGCCCTGCGCATACCACCAGGCCGACAATTGTTTCAGCGCACCGGCTTTTGCGGTGTCGGAAGAGGCCTGCTCCAGCCGCTGTTCCAACGCCAGCATGCCTGCCGATTGCCCGGCATCCAAACCTGTCTTCGCAGCATCCAGCAACGATTCGAAACTGGTACCCTCTCCTTGCAGCGACCGCGACCGTTCGACGACCTTTTGGGCCGGCGGTTTGGTGTCAAATCCCAGATAGAGGGCCAGAAAAACGGCCAATGCCGCCAATAAGGCCAAATACTGTGCTTTATTCATACCCCTTCGGGTTTATGGGATTTATGAAGGTTTATAAACTTGATAAACCCCATAAACCTTCATAAACCTTCATAAACTTTTTATCAATCCTCGCTTTCGTCTTCCGGCAGCGTCGTGACATTTTTCTTTACCTGTTCCACAAACACTTTAGCCGGCTTGAACGACGGGATAAAGTGTTCGGGGATTTCAATGGCTTTCCCCTTTTTAATGTGGCGTCCGATTTTTTTTGCGCGTTTTTTGATGATAAAACTACCAAAACCACGTACATAGACGTTTTCACCGCCCTGCAGGGTGGTTTTGATTTCTTTGAACAGCGCTTCGAGGGAAACCAGCACGTCAACTTTTGCCACGCCGGTTTTCTCGGAGATGGCGTTCACAAGGTCAGCCTTTCTCATGTTTTATTTTGTTGATTTTGAATCAGTTATAAAAAAAATGAGGACGCTTTGAAAAACGAGACGCAAAGTTCGCACAATTTTTCACCCCAGCAAATATTTGACCCACTTTTTACGCCTCGTATCGATCTGAAAATCAAAAACTCATCGAAACCGGCATATAAACCGGCCCATCGGGCGCCACTGGTTCAGTGCCGGCAAACTTACTCAAAATCAGAACTTTACAAAACAATTTCGCAAAAATACTTTTTCAGACCGGCT
>JAKLJF010001078.1 GCA_023151335.1 Thermoanaerobaculia bacterium
GTACCCTACGAAGGCGCGGAAGTAATCGAGCGGCTGACGATTTACAACCGATGGGGGCAGCGTATCTATGTCAGCACTGGCCCCGGCGCTTCCTGGGATGGGACGGCGGATGGCAAACCCGCCCCCGCCGATGTGTACGTGTGGTTGCTGGAGCTGCGATGTGCGGACGGGGAGCAAGGGCAGCGGCATGGGGATGTAACCTTACTCCGGTAGCGGCCGGAGGCATCGGGACGCTACCCTCATTTCGGCACATTACCCGGATTCAACAAATCATAAAACTGGTCGAGTTTCGGCAGAATGATGATACGGGTACGGCGGTTGGTGGCGCGGCCTTCGGCGGTGGCGTTGGACGCGAGGGTGTTGTACTCGCCGCGGCCGGCGGCGATGAGGCGGTTGGGATTGACGTTGAAATTGTTTTGCAGCACCCGCACAACGGAAGTGGCGCGTTTCACGCTCAGATCCCAGTTGTCTTCCATGCAGTTATTTTTGATGGGTACGTTGTCGGTATAGCCTTCCACCATGACTTCTACTTCGGGGCGGGATTCCACGATTTGAGCGATCTTACCCAGTACTTCCTGTGCACGGGGCGTGAGATTGGCGCTGCCGCTCTGGAAAAGCATTTTGTCGGACAGGTTGACGAACACAACTGTTTTGTCCACTTTTACTTCAATATCTTTGTCGTCCAGGCCTTCGCTGAGCACGCTTTTCAAATTGACGGCCAGGGCGAGGTTGATGGAGTCGGCGCGGGTTTTCGCCAGCTGCAGCAGGTGGATGTATTTGTCTTTTTTCTCCAGTTGCGCCAGCGTTTCCCGGATATTGGCGGTAGCGGATTGCGAGAGCGTGGTCAGGCCTTCCACCTGGGAAAGTTGTTTATCGCGCTGGGCCTTCACGTCTTCGAGCTGGGCTTTCAGGTCGTTCAGTTGCTCGTCGCGCAGTTGGGCAGTGGTACGGGCCGTCTGGAGCTCGGCGCGCAGCCGGTTTTTTTCTTCTTCACAGACGCCCAGCCGGTTGATGTAATCGTTCAAACTGACGCCGCATTCGCCCAGTTGTTTGTTGGCTATAGCCAGTTCGGACTGGAGGTTGACAAACTTCTTTTTGCTTACGCAGGAAGCCATTAAAACGCTCGCGAAAAGGATTAGCAAGGATTTAACCGTAGTGTTCATAATTGCTGATTTTTATGAAATGCCCGATTCGGGAAAACGCCGCGGCGATTGGGAAAATTATACAGCCGAAGCGGGGCGAAAGTAGCGCTTCCCTTTTTTCCGGGCATTAAATTGAGATTAAAGCCGGTGAAATTTACCGGTTCCGGATGATCTTCTTCAAGCGGTCGAGGTCGCGTTTGTCGTCGCGGGCTTTGATGGTCTCGCGTTTGTCGAACGATTTTTTACCGGTGGCCAGTTCGATGAGCAGTTTGGCAAAGCCGCGTTCGTTGAGGTAGAGTTTGTAGGGAATAATGGTAAATCCTTTTTCCCGTACGCGGCGGTCGAGTTTGCGCAGTTCGGTTTTGCGCAGCAGCAGTTTGCGGTTGCGGCGGGGTTCGTGGTTGTGGTCGGTGCCGTATTCGTACTCGGCGATGTACATGTTGCGTATCCACAGCTCGCCGTTTTCGAATATACAATAAGCGTCGTTAATATTGGCGTTGCCGGCGCGGATGCTTTTTATTTCGGTGCCGGTCAGGGCGATACCGGCCTCGTACTCCTGTGCAAAGTGGTATTCGAACGCCGCGCGGCGGTTGGTAATTTCTAACCTGGATGACTTTGAGGATGTTTTAGCCATAACAATAAGTGGG
>JAKLJF010001079.1 GCA_023151335.1 Thermoanaerobaculia bacterium
TCATACTTCGTCGTTTTGGTTTGATTTTCTTTCATGGTACATGTTTTTAAATGAGCTAAATTTTAAAACAAATCGCGGTTTACTTCGACATTCGATATTCGCTGTTCGATATTCGACATTCCATTATATCCTCACCCCCTCCTGCAGCGTCCATGGCAACAATTCCACCCACTGAATATCGCCGGAATCGCCGTACCGCTCCTGCCAGGGCCGGTAGTGCGTCGTGAGAATGATGTGTGCAAAATGCGGCGCCTGTTCCTGTAAAACCGCCATAAACCGTTCCAGGTGCGCCTCGTCGCAGGCGCCGAGTACGTCGTCCAGCAGCAGCACGGTACCGGAACCGCCGTAGCGTTTGGCCAAGGCCAGAAAAATGCACAGCGCCAGGGTATCGAGGTGCGATTCACTGTAGAGCGACTGCGGGGCAATGTCCGTTTGGTTGTAAAAACTGCCCGTGAGTTCCAGCGAGTTTTTGCCTTTTTCCTTCAGGAACAGTTGTACGCCGCCGATGTGCTCGCCCGGGTGCAGGGACTGGAACAGGGCGTCCACGTCGCCGGAAATGGCAGCGAGTTCGGTTTCGATGTAACTTTTGCGGGTATTCTCGGCAATCTTCAGGGCGGATTCGGCCGCATGGAGCAGGGTGGCTGTTTCATCGGCTTCGGCGCGGTGCCGGAGCACAGCCTGCCAGTTCTGGTGGATGAGGCTGTGCCGGTCGAGCGCTTTGCCGATGAGTTCGGCTTCGAGGCTTTTACCCTGCAGGAAGCCGGAGAGAGTGGGGTGGAGCTCGCCGAACAGTTCGGCTCGGCGGCGCGGCGTCAGATCGGGATTTTGCAGGGCGTTCAGGTTTTCGGCGAAAGCCGGCGCCTTGTCGAGCGGCGCCGCTGTGTTGAGCAGGCGGTGGATGTCGGCGTTGAGGGAGTCGAGGCTGCCCTGCCAGAGGGTTTGCAGGCGTTCGTGTTCGGTGCGGGCGGCTTCGGCGGCAGCGGCGGCTTCGCGCAGGGTGTGCATACCGTCGAGGCGGATTTGTAGTTCGGCCAGGAGGCGTACTTGGTCGGCGGGTTGGCGGCAGAGTGGGCAGTGCTGCGTGTCGTGGGGTGCCGTTCCCAGGTAATGGAGCGCTTTTTCGAGCAGGGGCAGCAGGGCCGGCTCCTGGGCCGAGGCGGATTGCATTTCGGCGAGGCGTTGTGCTGCGGTTTTACGTGCATCGGCGGCTGCGACGCCCTGTTCACGGGTGTCGTTCAGTTTTTCGAGGGCGATGGTGGCGCGTTCCCAAGCCTGCAGGGCGGCGCGCAGGGTGTTGAGTTTAGCTTGTTCGGCGCCCAGGTCTTTGGCGAGTTCGGTGCTGGCCCATTGTTCCCAGCCAGCGCCGGGCGAACCTTCGTTTTTCCAGGTGGCTTCCAGCAGTTGTTCCACGCCGGCCAGGGCACGGGCGATCTGTTCCTGTTCGTTTCGGGTGCTGCGCACCAGGTTACGAAGGCCTTCCTCACTTTTTACGATGCCTGACAGGTCGAAATAAGCGGCCAGTTGTTCATAACGCTGGGCCGGGGCCGCCGTTGCCAGTTCGATAATGCTGCCGCGGCGCAGGTGGCGTAGGGTGACGGGTGGAACAGCGGGGTCTTTCCGCAGTTTTTTGCCGGCGAGGGTAGCTGTAAAAACACCGTCATCGGTTTCCAGTTGAATATACAATTCTTCCGGTTCGTGCCCTTCTGCCAACAGGAAACCCTTGTCGGCGCCGGATTTATCGTCGAGCGAGCCGTACTGATCGGTGCACAGGCACACGAGCGCATCG
>JAKLJF010000107.1:0-8308 GCA_023151335.1 Thermoanaerobaculia bacterium
AAGTCCCGGTACCGAGAGCTGGGTCAATCCGCAATCCGTAATCCGCAATCCGCAATTCTAGAATCTAAAACCTACCCGTGAAAACAGAAACGCCCCGTTGAAGCCCATTTGCACGGAATCGTACAAGCCTCCGCCTTCCGATTCCGCGGTGTATTCGTTCGGGCCAGGACCATAAAAATCCTTTTGGGCGGTGGGGTAAGCGTTCAGGATATTGGCGCCGCCGATGGTCCAGCGCAGGTTGGGGGTAATATCATACGAAAGACTGAGGTCGAGTGTGACGCGGGCATCGTACACGTCGAGCGTACCGATATAGTCTTCGATCTCGATCTTGTCGAAATAGGTCAGGCGGAGGTTGCCGCCCCAGCGCCGGGCGCGGTAATCGAATGTCAGGTTGCCCTTGAGTTTGGGCGCGGAGGCCAGAATGAATAATTTTTCCCGGTTGCTCAGATAAGAGTCTTCTTTGCCGATCAGCTGGCGGCTCGTGTTGATCTTGTCGATGGTCATATCGTTCCAGTTGCCGGCGAGGGTGACGGAATAACGCTGGTCTTCACTAAACCGGCCGCCGAAGGATACGATCAGATCGAGGCCATTGGTGGAGGTATTGATGGCGTTGGAAAAAAAACGCGCGCTACCCACCTTGAGCGACTTCAGGATATCGCCAATCTGGTCGTCGTCGTCGTAAAAATCGCCGGTGAGCACGATGCGGTCGTCGATTTTGATGTGGTAGTAGTCTGCTGTAATACTGAGCCCGTTTCGCGCGAAGGTGATACCGGCGCCAAAATTGAGCGATGTTTCTTCTTTCAGCGGCTCTATGCCCAGTGCGCGGGTGACCGGGCTGTTGTTCTTGGCCAGGAATTTATCCACGGCCACGCCCGATACGAAATCGGTGTAGATGGAGTTGAAATACAATTGCGCGAGTGAGGGCGCGCGGAAACCGGTGCCTGCCGAGGCACGGAGGGCAAGGCCGCTGGCGATTTGCAGGCGGGCCGCTATTTTGCCGTTCAGCGTACTGCCAAAGTCGGAATAGTTTTCGAAACGGGCGGCGGCGCCGAGCGTAAACCGGTCAGAAAAGTCGGCTTCGGCGTCGATATAAGCAGCGAGGTTGGTGCGGCTTTCGTCCACCTCGTTGGAGGGCGCAAAACCGGGAAATCCCTGTGCGCCGCCGGGCCGGGCCACGGTGTCGCCGTCCGGCGTGACAAAAAGCACCGGTCCATAAGTGCGCCAGGAGCCTTCTTCGCCGGCGAAGATCTGGTAATTTTCCACGCGGTGTTCCACACCGAAGGCGATGTTCGTGCCGTTGAGCCAATCCTTGAAAAAACGGGTAAAATCGAGGGTAGTCACGTTTTGCCGGAGTTGAAAACCGCCGTCGTCGAATTCGGTGGGCGAACGTTCTTCCAGGCTGGCGTTGATGGTTTCGCCTCCGTAAAAATGAAAGCGGTTGCTCCCGGCGGTATGGTTGAAATCGGTACCCCAGCCGCTGAGTTCGCCGCGTACGCCGGCGCTGAGGCTCCGGTCGGTAATATCGGTGGCGATGATGGGATCGAAACCGTTGGGATAAATAGCGTCCACATTCCGGGCGGAACCCGGGTCGCGGCTCCAGGCATAGGCGTCGGTTTTGCGGGTGTTCAGGCCGCCGAAGGCGTATACGGAGGCCATACTTCCAATGGGCACTGAGCCGTTGAAATAAGTCCCGAAATTGGTGCCTTTAGCGTCGCCGAACTGGCGGCGGTACAGCGTCGGGTCGTAGCGGTTGGTGTGGCCGCGAAACCAGTAGTCGGTAGTGACGTTGATAAAGCCGCCTTCGCCGATGCGGAAACCGTAGTTGCCGTTGATTTGAACGTTTTCGCCGTCGAAAGTGCTCCGGTCGGGATTGTCTTTGGCCAGGTGGGCGCCGACGTTGACATTGCCCGTGAACTCGTCCACGTTGTCCTTCAACACGATGTTGATCACGCCCGCAATCGCGTCGGAGCCGTATTGGGCGGCAGCGCCGTCGCGCAGGATTTCGATCCGTTCGATGGCGGCGGCTGGTATGGCGTTCAGGTCGGTGCCAGTGTTGCCCCGGCCCCGGGTACCGTAGATATTGACCAGGCTCGACTGGTGCCGGCGTTTGCCATTGATGAGCACCAGCGTCTGATCGGGCCCCAGGCCGCGCAAGGAAGCCGGGTCGGTGTGGTCGGCCCCGTCGGCGCCGGTTTGGCGGTTGGCGTTGAACGAGGGCGCGGCGAATTGCAGCATCTGGTTCACGTCGAGCTGGCCCTGGGTAGTGCTCACGTCGCGCACGTTGATAATGTCGACCGGCACAGGCGAGTTGGTCACCGTGCGGTTCAGCGAGCGGGAGCCCACTATTTCCAGGCCTTCAATGATCAACCCTTCCTGCATGACTACGTCGAGTTGGGTGCGGCCATCGAGCCGGATCTCCTGGGTGGTAAAACCCGTGTAACTAAAAACGATGAATGCATCGGGGCTGCTGTAGCGCAGTGCATATGCGCCGTCCCAGGCGGAAACCGTGCCATTGGAGGTACCGCGTTCATAGATGGTGACGCCGGCCAGGCCATTCCCGTTTTCATCGGTGACCTTGCCTTTGAGCAGGTTTTGAGCGGAGAGGCTGCTTAAAGCAAGCAGCCAAAACAACAGCGCGTAAAGTTTTTTCATACAAAATGACAGTTTAGTTTAAAAATCCAGGTGTTTGAGGCGGGAAATATTGAAAACCCGGTGATCAGAGGCCGCATCATTTGGCCCGCCAAATATAAAAAACAAACAATTTGCTGCAATTTTTTCGCTAAGAAAGGGTAAGGACTGTTGTTGCACCGCTTGTTTGCCGGCAGGCGTCGAAATGGGGAATCATACGGACGCTTGTTCGTAAATTTGCGGGTACCGCCCGTTACGGCCCGTTTATTTTGAAAAAACATCTCGGCATATTATTGTTATTCTCGCTGATTGCGCCGCTCGCCGGCACGTACACCTGGCTGCATTATGAAAAGTGGCAAGTCAGAAAAGAGATCAAAAAGCGCCTGATCGCCGGGATCGACAGATCGGAACTGGCGCTGATCAAACTTGGCCGGCAGGAAGTCGAAACGGCCCTGCACTGGGAACATGAGCACGAATTCGAATATGCCGGCCACCTGTACGACGTGGTGGAAACCCGGATGCAAAACGATACTTTTTTGTACTGGTGCTGGCCCGACGGCGCGGAAACCCTTTTGAATAAAAAACTCGACCGCCTGCTGGCCGGCGCCTTGGACTACGACCCGCAACACCGGGAAACGGAACGGCAGATTGTTCAGTTTTTTAAGTCGCTGTATTTTGTTGAAAACTGTTTACCGGCTGTAATTTTCTATCCCGGATATGTAGCACGTCCCTCAACCGGGTTTTTATTCCCGAGTTGTTTTAACAATACCCCTCAAACGCCTCCTCCTGAAATGGTGTAAATGACCTGCTGATTTATGCTTCGTATTGCCAGGTTCTTTGCGCCTCCGGGCGTTCACTACGTTTACGAAACTTAAAAAGTTTCGTAAACGTCAGCAATTAATGTTTCACTACGTTTACGAAACTTTTTAAGTTTCGTAAACGTCAGCAATTAATGTTGCGATGGCGAAGAGGTGTCATCAGCCGAAGTATGAGGCTGGTGACATCTCGGACAACCCGGTGTGGTTGGAGATGTTACCGCTCCTGTGTCGCGATGACACCTCCAACCGGGCCACAAATTGCTGATTGTGCACCCGTCCTGGCTATAACCGAGTTACACCATTTCAACACTATTTCACATGAAAATACACGCCATACTCTGGCTGTGCATGCTCATGCACGGCCTGTGTTATACACAAATTATTACCGTAAAAGACCGCGAAACCAACCAGCCCCTCGAATTGGCCACCCTGCTCAGCGAAACGCCCAGGGCTTTTGAAACGACCAATGCACAGGGGCAGGCCGATATTTCGGCATTCCGGGGCTCGGAGAGGATAGATATCCGTTTGTTGGGCTATGAAACGGCAACCACGACATACGCCGGGCTGGAACAGGCAGGTTTTGTAATTGCCCTGGCGCATGCCGGTCTTTCGCTCGACCAGGTGGTCATTTCCGCCACCCGCTGGAACCAGCCCAAACGCGAAATCCCGGCCAAGATCACCAGCATCAGCGCGCGGGATGTGGCGCTGCAAAACCCGCAAACAGCGGCAGACCTGCTGGGTAATTCCGGCGAAGTGTTTATACAAAAAAGTCAGCAGGGCGGCGGCAGCCCCATGATCCGGGGTTTTTCCACCAACCGGGTGCTGCTCACCGTGGATGGCATCCGCATGAATACCGCCATTTTCCGCAGCGGAAACCTCCAGAACGTCATCTCCCTTGATCCGTACGCCGTCGAAAATACGGAGGTGTTTTTCGGGCCGGGCTCCGTCATCTACGGCAGCGATGCCATCGGCGGCGTGATGAACTTCCAGACGCTGACGCCGCAATTTACCCTGACCGATAAACCCCTGGTGAGCGGCAAAGCGGCAGCCCGCTACGCTTCCGCCAACCGCGAACGAACCGGCCATTTCGACCTCAACGCCGGCTGGAAAAAATGGGCGCTGGTGACGAGTTTCTCCCACAATGACTTCGGCGACCTGCGCATGGGCGCCAACGGACCCGACGAATACCTGCGCCCCACGTATGTGCAGCGACAGAACGATACGGATGTCGTCATCGCCAATGAGGATCCGTTGGTGCAGCGGCCCACCGCCTATTCGCAGATCAATATGATGCAAAAACTGCGCTACAAGCCAAACGAAAAATGGGACTTCAATTATGGGTTTCACTATTCCACCACCACCGACTACTCCCGCTACGACCGGCTTGTCCGCTACCGAAACGGCCGCCCCCGCAGTGCCGAGTGGTACTACGGACCGCAAAAATGGCTGATGAACAACCTGAGTATCGCTCATAACGGCCCGAACAACCTGTACGATCAGGCTACCCTGCGCCTGGCCTACCAGTTTTTTGAAGAAAGCCGTATCGACCGCGACCTGAACGACACTGAACGCCGCCACCGGCTGGAAGAAGTGCGGGCCTACTCCGCCAATCTCGATTTCTTCAAAACCCTCGGGATGAAGCAGAAATTGTTTTACGGGCTCGAAGTGGTGTACAACGACGTCAATTCCTTTGGCACGGACGAGGACATTAGTACGGGCATTGTTGTGCCGGGTCCGGCCCGGTACCCACGGGCCGGCTGGGCTTCTTACGCCGCCTGCGCCACGTATCAGTACAATATTTCGAATAAATTTCTCCTCCAGGCGGGGGCGCGTTTTCCCATATACCAGGGCGGATATCAACAACGGCGCGCTGACGGGCAGCCTGGGCTTCGTGTACGATCCCACGGAAAGCTGGTCGCTTAGCGCCAATGTGTCCACCGGGTTTCGCTCGCCCAACGTGGACGACAGCGGTAAGGTGTTCGACTCCGAGCCGGGTTCGGTCATCGTGCCCAACCCCACCAACCTGAACGCGGAATACGCGTACAATGCCGAATTTGACATCGCCAAGGTGTTTGGCAAAAAGGTGAAAATCGACCTGACCGGTTATTATACCATCCTGCAAAACGCGCTGGTGCGCCGCAATTTTACCCTGAACGGGCAGGACAGCATCGTGTACGACGGTGAGTTGAGCCGCGTGCTCGCCATCCAGAATGCGGCCAAAGCCACGGTATACGGCCTCCAGGCCAATATCGAGGTCAAACTGCCTGCCGGGTTCGGTATCAGCTCGCGGTTCAACTACCAGCATGGCGAAGAAGAACTCGACGACGGCAGCACCAGCCCGCTGCGGCATGCGGCGCCCTGGTTCGGGGCCACCCACCTGACGTACAACGCCTATCCGCTCTCCATGAGTTTTTACGCATTGTACAACGGCAAGGTTGCTTATGAAGACCTTCCGCAGGAAGAACAGGGCAAAGACTATATCTATGCCATAGACGACAATGGAAATCCGTACGCGCCGGCCTGGTACACGCTGAATTTCAAAGCGATGTACCAGTTCACCGATCATTTGTCGGTCAGCGGCGGGGTGGAAAACCTGACGGATCAGCGCTACCGGCCATAC
Source organism: Thermoanaerobaculia bacterium (assembly GCA_023151335.1). GTDB lineage: Bacteria > Bacteroidota > Bacteroidia > Chitinophagales > Saprospiraceae > M3007. The sequence goes on from JAKLJF010000107.1 coordinate 6,067, forward strand.
AGTTCAGGCATCGTGGCGCCGGGGCGGAATTTTATCCTGTCGCTGCGGGCGAATTTTTAAATTGTTGATTTGTTGATTTGTTGATTCGAGTGCCCAAGCGCTGGGTCTCTCGAATCAACAAATCAACAAATCAACTGTACTACGGCGCCGGCGCCAATTCAATAGCCGGTACCGTGGCCGGCGGCCTGATATCGAACGGCTCGGAGGAGGATTTCGGCACAGGCGCGTTGGCAAACAGATGGAGTGGCAAGGCGGCCACTTCCGTTACGTCGCGGATACGGATATTTACCCGCGGCAACGAGGAGGAGGAACCGTCAGTGCGCTCCGTGACCTCAAGCACGTCGAAAGCGACGACACCGAGGTTGGCGCCCATGAGACTGGCGTTTAACGGAGAATAGTTAGTGCTTACGTCGCTGTCGTACACCACGGCCAGCACCGTTTGACCGACCAGCATAGACAATCCGGTGGCGCGAAGCGGAGTGACGTCGGGGATTTTATCCAGTAACACCTCGCGATCATCGTCGGGATTTTTCGCGCCGAGGCCGGGGCCGGCGGCGAGGTAGTTTTGTGCGCCATTGCCGGTTGGGCCGGCGCTGATCCAGGTGTCGGGAATGATTTTCAGGGCGTGCCAGCCTTCGTCACCCACCTGGCCGGTGTAGAGATCGATGGTTTTACCAACATTTTCCTGAAAATACTTTAACGGTAAACGCAGGCCGACTTCCGCGAGTTGGTCGTTCACGTCCGTTTCGGAAAAGTCGTTCGGCTCGTTGCCATTGTCGATACTTTTTTCATCGATCACCAGCAATACGGCCGAAGTACCGTCGCCGGAACGATCGTCAGCCTTGTCGCAGGCGCCGAAGGCAAAAAGCAGGGCAAAGAGCAGGAAATACGGCAGGGAAAGACGGGTAGTGTTTGCTTTTGTTTGTAGTATCCTGATATTAAAAATTTAATTTGATTAGCCGGCATAAAGGAGGTACTTTTATTGTTAGTTTAGAAGGTTTATGAAGTTTAGAGGGGTTTAGAGGGTTTAGAGGGGTTTAGAGGGGTTTAGAGGGGTTTAGAGGGTTTAAACGGTTTGGATATGCCATCAAAACTCACAGCTTCCATTCGGATTGCCGCGACACCGGAACAGGTGTTCGATTATACGCAGGACTACGGCAAAAGGTTGTCCTGGGACACTTTTTTAAGAATTGCGCAACTCGAAGGGGCTGATAAAGCCGCTTCCGGGGTTAAAGCCTGGTGCGTATCCAAACACGGACTGGGAATGGAAACACAGTACGTTTCCTTTAACCGCCCGAACGTCACGGCGGTAAAAATGACCAAAGGGCCGTTAATGTTCAAGACCTTTGCCGGTTCCTGGAAATTTGATGCCGCTGAAAATGCAGGTACAATAGTGACCTTCACCTATTCCTGGTCACTGCGGTTTCCATTTAACCTGATCGGTCCACTGTTGTATTGGGTTTTGCTCTCCAATGTCGAACAGCGGCTGCGTGATTTGAAAAGCTGCATAGAACATGCGCGTGTAACTGCTTGAATATGTTCAATCGAACCGACGTCAAACGCCAGTCTTTTTCTGTGGGCTGGCCCGCATTATGGTGGCTTTCCTACGCCTTTTTCTGCTACCTGATGCTGGAGATCACCCTGCAATATATTCCCGCACAAAACGACGTGGCTTTCCTGCGCATCAAGCAGGACGTGGCGCATTACTGGTACTATTTGCCGGCCTTTTTTATACATGCTTACACGGCCGTACTGGTTTTACCGGCGGGTTTTACACAGTTTTCCGGCCGGTTACGGCGAAAATTCCCCTTGTTGCACCGGCGGATGGGTTATTTGTACGTAGGAACGGTTTTACTAGCCGCCGGGCCCACCGGGCTGATCATCGGCATACACGCCAACGGCGGCTGGTCGTCGCAGCTGGCGTTTTGCCTGTTGGCCGCGCTTTGGCTGATCTTTACGGGCCTGGCCTGGCAACGCGCGCGGCAAAAAAGTTGGGCAGCCCATCGCCGCTGGATGTTGCGTAGTTTTGCCCTGGCGCTGTCTGCCATAACCCTGCGGGCATGGAAATACGTATTGGTGGCCTTGTTTCACCCTCATCCGATGGACGTGTACCGCTGGGTAGCCTGGCTGGGTTGGGTGCTGAACCTGGCCGTTGTTGAAATCTTTATCTATTACCAAAGCAGAAAATTATCATGAAGACATTCCTTCCCTTCCTGCTCATCATGCTGCTCTGTGGCTGTGG
>JAKLJF010000107.1:8338-11012 GCA_023151335.1 Thermoanaerobaculia bacterium
CACCCCACCCCCTGCCGAAACGCCGCAAACCACCCCGGCAGCCGGACCCGGCGAAGGCGCCGCGGAAACGCCGGCCAAAGCGGCGCACCCGATCCTGGGCAGCTACGTCGGGCTGTTTGAAGCCAAAACCTACGACGCCAGACAGAATATTTCCTGGAGCAACAAGATTACCGTGTTCCTCGACTCGATCTCCGGCGACCGGCTGTACGGCCACAGCGTGGTGGCCGGCAATGCCCGGCCTTTCTCCAGCCCGCTGCAGCGGCAGGGCGAGCAATACACAGCCGAAGTGCGCGAACCCGGCGACGATCAATACGACGGCCTGTTCCTCCTGCGCATCGACGCCAATGGCAAAACCGTGTCCGGCACCTGGCGTGCCTATAAAAAACTGGGCGTTTCGGAACGGCAGTACAACCTGGAGCGCCGCCAGTTCCGTTACGACCCCAAACTGCAACTGCCCGAAGAAACCGGCTGGGCCGACCTCTACAACAGCTACGACGAAAAAACCGGCAAAGCCGAGTTCCTGACCGCGGACGTTACCAAATACAACGCCTCCGCCCGGCTGCTGAAAAAAGAGGAGGTGGAAAACCTGTACAAATCGGACCTGGAAGTGATCCGCAACGCCATTTACGCCCGCCACGGCTACTCCTTCAAAAACCGGCGTATGCGCTACGTGTTCGACACTTACGTGGATTGGTACATGCCTGTGTCCGTAGACATCCGCGATCAACTAACTGCTATTGAGAAACAAAATATTGATCTGCTGAAACGGTATGAGCAGCACGCGGAACGGTATTATGATGAGTTTGGGCGCTGAAGGGGGTATTGCGTCATTAGGTCATTGCGTCATTTGTCATTGCGTCATTAGGTCATTGTTATAAGTTGTTGAGATGTTAACCCGCGCCCTCCAGCTCTACCAGCTCCTCCGCATCGGCTCGGTGATCGGCGCCAGCATCCTGCTGGCCAAAAGCGGGCTTGGCCTGGCCGACATCGGCGCTTACGAAGCGTTGTTGTACCTCGGCAGCACGGCGGCGTTTTTCTGGGCTAACGGCTTGTTGCAGGGCATTCCGCCGGTATACGCCCGGCTGGCAGAACCGGAACAAAAGGCATTCATTTTCAACAAGTTTCTGATATTCGCAGGTATCGCGCTGCTGATCTGTGGAACGCTTTGGCTGGGCCGGCAATGGGCCGTACCGGCACTGACAGGGCTGCCCGAAGCGCCGCATCTCGGCTGGTTTTGCGCCTACCTGTTTTTCAACCTCGCCACACTGCCGGTAGAGTACGTGTATCTGCTTCGGAAAAAGCCCTGGTCATTGGCCGGCTGGGGGCTGGCCTCCTTTGGTTTGTATATGCTCGCCCTGTTTCTGCCGGTGTTTTTCGGTTATGGACTGGAAGGCGGGCTGATGGGCCTGGCAGGCCTGGGCGCATTGCGTTTTATTTGGGCGGTTGCTTTGGTCGCCCGTTCCGGCACGCCGGCGGTTCGCCCCGATTTGATCGGATATTACCTGCGGTTTTCGGCGCCGCTGGTATTAAACCTGCTGGTAGGCAACCTCGTGTTGTTGTTCGACAACTGGCTGGTGGGCTGGTATTTTCGCGACGAAGAGTTGTTTGCCGTATTCCGCTACGGGTCGCGGGAGTTCCCCCTCGCCACGGCGCTGGCCACGGCGCTCGGCACAGCCATGATCGCCCGCATCGCCACACAACCGGAAGCAGGCATGGCCGAACTTAAAATCAAAACCCGGCGCTTGTTTCACCTGCTGTTCCCGCTGACCATTTTACTGCTTTTTTTATCCAAACCGCTGTTCCCGCTGGTGTTCAACCCGGCATTTGCAGCCAGCGCACCGCTGTTCAACATTTACCTGCTGCTCACGGCCAGCAGGGTTTTATTGCCCAATGCCATTATTCTGGCCCAAGGGCAGCCACGGGCCATTCTATCGGTGGGTCTGCTGGAACTGGCCGTGAAAGTGATCCTGGGCTTTTTATTCATCCACTGGTGGGGTCTGCCCGGCGTGGCCTGGTCGGCCGTGGCGGCGTTTTTGGTGGAAAAAGCCGGTTTGATCTGGTACCTGGAAAAACGGCTGGATGTGCGGACGGGGGATTGGCTGGATTGGCGGTGGTACGCCGGGTACGTGACGGCGTTGTTTTTGGCGTGGGTTATGAATGAATGGTATTTGTTGTAACTTTTCAATTAAAAACCGTAAACTTGTACCCGATTCACGACGGCAATAAATTTATAAGGATGCCCAGGTTTAGGCTCCTTTTTCTTCATTTAAAGCACTGGCAACTATGGCACAACAATCTTTTCGCATCCCGATATTGCTTGCCTTTTTTGCCGCCCAGGCCCAGGCGCAACCGATCCTGCAAAACAACGTTGTTCCGAATATCGGAGATTCCTACCAGATTGCCGATGCAGACACCTTCGGCATTTTCCAGGGCAATGCCGGCGCCAACCAAACCTGGGATTTATCGGCCCTGCATCCGGCTGGCGACACCCATCGCGTTCAATATCACATTATCGACCCTGACGGTACTCCCTATATCATACATTACCCCAACGCTAACCTGGCCGCCAAAATAGAAGAAGACACGGTCATATACGTTTATTACCGGACGCAACCCGATCAATTGTCTTTTTCAGGCACGAGTAGCATTGCTTATAACCAAATTTACTCCGATC
>JAKLJF010001080.1:0-233 GCA_023151335.1 Thermoanaerobaculia bacterium
GTTTATCACCGGATTCACCGTAACCGTTGTAGAGGTCGTAGCCGTATTACCAACACCTACGCCACAAGTTACGGTTACCGTATAAGTTGTGGTTGCGTTGGGACTTACTGTAATGGAAGCAGTATTCGCCCCATTGCTCCAAACATATGTAGTAATATTACTGCCACTTGCCTGCAGCGTGGTGCTTTCTCCGGGGCAGATGAAGTTGTCGCCGGAAATTGAAACGGAACAAG
>JAKLJF010001080.1:243-1783 GCA_023151335.1 Thermoanaerobaculia bacterium
GGCTGGCTGCTGGCAGTGGGGAGAAAAACCGCATGCAAGCTCATTATAATTAAAAGGCGGCCAACATTTTTTATAATATATTTGCTGCTAATGTGTAAAAATACAGGGATCATAGGGAACATGTTTGGTAAATAAAGAATTTATTCTCTGTAATAGCCCCTATCAAAGCGCTGTCGAATCAACAATTTGTTGATTTGAAACCGACAATAAAACAGCCAACTACCATTTTCTGAACGACTTAGAAAATGGCGGCCAATTTCCCGGTAATAGATTTTTTACACTATTCTCCTGACAGAAGGGGGAGTGTAAAAACCAGATTATGAAGCGCTAAAGGGAACAATTTTGGGAATTACAGTCAGGTATTGATTGACAAAGCAAGAGGGCTAAAAGATTTGCTGAAGAGCCTCAACTTTTGGGATATATTTTCACAAATATAATGTACAAAGTAGCAATTATGGCCTTTTTTTCAGCATAAAATTTTTCTATTTTACCACACAACCCACTTGCCCTTCGACGATTTCCCATTCGATCCAATTACCGACACCCAGTAATTGCCCGCTACAGCCGGCGCCTGTAATAATATGTGGGTTTCACCGGGCGACACCCCTGCCTGCCAGATCAGCCGCCCGGCACTGTCGTGGATAAGTATGGTTTGCAGATCATCCGTGCTCCATTGCAATAACGACTGTCCGCCTGCGGCCACCGGGTTGGGAGACAATCGGAACCGAATTTCCGTTGCATCCGCTTCGCCGGCGGCGGTAGCGATGCCCACCACGATGGGCGTCACTATCATGCATCCATTGGCGTCGGTCACCGTAATGATGTACGTGCCGGGCAGCAGGTTTTCCAGGTTAATATTATTCCAGGTGTAAGGCCCGGTGCCGTTAACAATGCTGTCGATACGGATGCGGCCGTCGGCTTTGCCGGGGCCGGAGGCGGGCGTCACGGTGTACAGCACCTGCATGAGGCCGGGGTCGGGCACGGCGACGACGTCGGTGGCCATGCAGCCGTTGGCGTCGGTGACGGTCACGGGGTATTTGCCGGGCGCTACGCCAAACAGGAAGGCCGCAGTGCTGCCGTTTTCCCATTTTATGGCGTATGGCGGCGTACCGCCGCTCAGGTCGATGCCGGCCACGCCATCGGACAGGCCAAAGCAGGAGACGCCAGCCACGTTAGGCAGGATAGCCAGTGGCGGCAGCGTGGGCACGAACAAGGTGTCCGTTTCAGTGTTGCCGGCAGCATCCTGGAAGGTAAAGACGTAGGTACCGGCGGAGAGGCTGTCGGTACGGGCGCCGGTTTCTTCGTCCCTGGCCCAGCTGAGCAAAAGGGGCGGACAAAAGTACCCCCCGAAGTCGATGGCGCCGTCGCGGGAGTCGGGGCAGGAAGCGGGTTTTATCGCGCCTTGCACCAAAGCGTGTTCGTAAGGCCCGATATCGGCGGCTTTGTTCTGGATACGCGGTTCGCCGCTGAGATCGGTGGCGGGCATGGCAATTGCGTTGTTATTGCCGGCGTCGATGCCCGGGGAACAGGGCATGAGATG
>JAKLJF010001081.1 GCA_023151335.1 Thermoanaerobaculia bacterium
AAACAAGGCCATCGCGCACAGGAACATCAGCGCGGCAAAGGTTTGGGTTACGCCGAGGAAACCGTATAGTAGTCCGCCCAAACCCAGTCCGCTGATACTGGCTACTTCCCAGGTACTGCTGTTCCAGGAAATGGCGTTGGGCAGCGTTTTTTTGTCCACCAGTTGAGGCAGGAAAGCGAAGTTGGTCGGGCTGAAAAATCCGCGGGCCACCCCCGTGATAAAAATTACGGTGTAAATCCCGCCAAGCATCGCGGCCTTCGACAACGCTTCCCGGTTCAGCGCCAGCAGGAACAGTGCCACGGTGCAGCACAAGAGCAGCGACAAACACCCTGCGAGTAAATATTTCCGGTTGTACTTGTCGGCCAGGTGGCCTGCCCACAGGCTGATGGCAATGGCCGGAATGGCTTCTGCCAATCCCACGAAACCCAGCATCAACGGATCGCCGGTCAGGTCGTAAATAAAATATCCCACCGCTACCGACATCATCTGGATGGCCAGCGTGGTCATCAGCCGCATGGACAGGTAAAAGCGATACTCGGGAATGCGCAGGGCCGCGTAGGCGTCGGTTTTGGGCTTGGGTATTTTAGATTGTTCCAATCCGGTAGTTTTAGGCGGCAAAATTGAAAAAAATGCGGCATAAAACGGTTTGGCAGTGACCCCCTGATCAACCAGTCTTCATGCTCCGCGATCAAAATTCGCCGCTTGCCCCGCCGCCGCCGAACTGCCCGCCGCCAAACGTATCCTTTTTAACGGGCGTCGCCGTCGTTTGACCGCCGACGGTTTGCGCGATGATCTGCACCTCCGCCTCCTGAAACAAGGATTTTGCTTCGGGGTCGGCTTCGTACGTATAAGCGCCCGCATTTTTTCGCAGATGCCGGATAGAAAAATAAGCGATTGCCAGCAAAACTGCTCCGCCGATGGCAGCAGCCCAGGCCAACGGCATGACATGGAAATAGTACCGGTAGGTGAACACCATGGCTGCCACACAGCCTAACCCGACGTCCAGCCGGAGCCGGTCTTTGTGGCGTAGCCCCATAAAAATATACAAGGCCGGAACAGTGAAGGTAAATACCCAAAAAAACCAGGCCAAAGGCGCCTGCTCCAGTCCGAACCCTTCCAGAGCGGCCTGTTGCACCACCCAGTAATTGCCGCTGGCGTAAAACGAAACAAGCGCCAGGAATTCCACTTCCATAAGTCCGCTGCTCCAATGTCGCCAGGTGTGGCGCTTTTGCCCGTTTCGGGCAAACCACCAGGCGGCAGATGAAAATACCATGCCGGCAAAAGGCAGCAGGTAAAGGGTCAGTTTCGGGATTTTATGGACCAGCAACAACACGATCAACAGCGAGCAGCAAAATGCCGCTGCCATCATCAGCCGGTCGAGGTAGCGGATGGCGCCGGCCACCAGAAAAGGCCAGGTAATACAACAATATACCAATGGTTCGGTATCGTACGGCAATACGCTCCACCAACTGCCGATCATAAGCCATGTGCCGGCGTACAACAGCATATCGTCGATGCCGCTTCCGTAGTGACGGGCCGTTCCGATGGCCCAGAATTCCAGCAGCATGATCCATATTACACCCCATATAAAACTGAGCATGGCTACGCTGTTATCCGTATCAGGCTCCGTGAACCAAAAGGCAAGCCCCACCACAGCGAGCAGCAGGATCAGGCAAAAAATGGCCAGTCCGATGCGGATAAACACATTGGGCGAGTAGAAATTGGAGCTGTGCCGGTCCTGGATAAGCTGCCATTGTTCGTCGGAAAGCAGCCCCTTCCC
>JAKLJF010001082.1 GCA_023151335.1 Thermoanaerobaculia bacterium
GTATCAAGGCCCGGCAGGTGGCGCGGGAGGCAATCCGGCTGCTGGGCGAAAACAAAAAAGTCGTCATCGCTTTTGCCAACACGATGGCCTCTTTCATGGACGAGTTCGGCTACACCAACGGCGACGAGGTGGACAACCTGGATTTCGCGATGGTGCTCAACCGCTCACTGGAGAACGCGCTCAAGTACACCGTCGCCACCGAAACCGGTGAGATCAAACACTACACCCTGTCGCCCGCCGACCTCGACCCGCTCAGTGCTTCCATGCTGGAAAACCTGCGCGACAAAATCAAAAGCGCTTCGGCCGGCATCAGCCTGTCGCCCATCGACACGCTCATCAATAGCATTGAAAAGACCCGCAAGCCGGCTGACGTGGGCGGCGTGGGACACGAATTCTTCCGGGTGCGCGAATGCACGGGCCGCTCGTTCCAGATCAAAGACGAAGGCGGCACGCTGGTGTACCGCTCCTTCAAAGCCAACGTCAAGCAGTTCTTTGCCGATTTCAATTCCGGCGATGCCGACGTGCTGCTCATCAACCAAAGCGCCAGCACCGGCGTGTCGGCCCATGCCAGCGGCAAGTTCCGCGACCAGCGCCAGCGGGCCATGATCATCCACCAGCCGGAATTAGACATCAACACCGAGGTGCAAAAACGCGGGCGCATCAACCGAACCGGCCAGGTAAATCTGCCGGAATACCTGTACGTGTCCTCGTCCATTCCGGCGGAAAAGCGCATTTTGATGGTGCTGAAACGCAAGTTGAAAAGCCTCGATGCGAACACGACGGGCAGCCAGAAATCCAGCGACGCCCAACTGGAATCGCCCGATTTTTTCAACAAATACGGCGACCGGGTGGTACAGGGTTTCCTGGGTGAAAACTATTCCATCGCCGCCGCGCTCCGGCTGGACAGCGGCGAAGACGACAACAACTCGTCCTACGCCCGCTCGGATCTGGCTGAAATGTTCAGCCGCCGCATCGCGCTACTCACCGTAGAGGAACAGGAACGGGCTTATGCCGAGGTGCTGGCCCGCTACAACGAGTACGTCGAAGACCTCAAACAACGCGGCGAATACGACCTGGAGGTGGAATATCTGCCCCTGGAAGCCGAAACCGAGGAGCAATTCCTGCTGGAAGAAGGCAGCGGGCGGCCGACGCCGTTCGGTCAACCGGCCGTTTTGGAACAAGTGCAGGCTCGCGTATTGAAACGCCCGATGAAATGGAGCGAGGTGCAGGCAATCATGGATAAAACACTGCAAAGCGCCTCGCCGGAGGATTTTCAAAAACGGTTCCGCAAAGAATACGAGGATGGGCGGCAAGAACTGCGCGCCGCCAAGTCTGCCGAACGCAACGCCAAACTGCGCAAGGTCGAAGATGAAATCCGCGAACTGGAAACGCTGCGCGATTCGGGCAAATCTAAAGACCTGGAAAAACTGGAAAAAGGGCTGGAGAAGGCAAATAAACAACTCGCCGAACTGAAAGAAAAAATGGCCGCCGAAGAAACTAAACTTACGGCCGAGACGAATAACGGCCTGCGCATCATCGACTTTTTCAAAGTGGGCCGGCCTTTTCAGTTTCGCATCGAGCAGGCCGGCACGGCGCGGGAGTTGAACGGCGTGGTGACGGGTTTGTATTTCCTCAAACCCGCCGGTGATCCCACGCGATTCAACCCGGCCAACGTGCGCATCACGGCTGCGATCTACGGTCCGGAGCGCACGTGGACGCTCAAGTTCAACAGTCCGGAAGTGTTCACGGCGATGGGCATGAGCACCCACAACC
>JAKLJF010001083.1 GCA_023151335.1 Thermoanaerobaculia bacterium
GCTCGATCTGGCATCCGCTATTCCGCCCTTCCGCCGGCTGCTCCGGTTTTGGTACGGTGTGGAGGATAAACGCCTGGAACGGCAGGTGTTGGGACTGACATTCCCCAATCCGGTGGGCCTGGCCGCCGGTTTCGACAAAGACGGCAAACACATCGAAGGCCTGGCCTGCCTGGGCTTCGGATTTATAGAAGTGGGCACCGTCACGCCCAAACCACAGGATGGCAACCCCCGGCCGCGCCTGTTCCGCCTGCCTGCCGACCGCGCGCTCATCAACCGCATGGGCTTTAACAACGAAGGGCTGGAAGCGCTAACGGACCGGTTGCGGCGCCTGCGGGAAAAGAGAATGCCCGGCGGCGTTATCATCGGCGGAAACATCGGCAAAAACAAAATCACCCCAAACGAACAGGCGGCAGACGATTACCTGCACTGCTTCGAAACATTATTCCCTTATGTGGACTACTTCGTGGTCAACGTCAGTTCGCCCAATACGCCCGGCCTGCGCGAACTGCAGGAAAAAGCGCCGCTTACCCGGCTGCTTCAGATTTTACAGGAAAAAAACCGGGCGCATGCCCAGCCCAAACCCCTGCTGCTCAAAATCGCCCCTGACCTGAACGAAAGCCAGTTGGATGATATCGCCGCTATTGTGCGCGATACGGGGCTGAGCGGCGTCATTGCCACCAATACGACCGTTTCCCGTGAAGGGCTTTCCACACCCACCACAACGGTGGATAAAATCGGCGCCGGTGGGCTTAGCGGCGCGCCACTCCGCGCACGCTCCGCGGCAGTGATCCGGTATCTGCGGGAAAAACTCGGCGCCGGGCCGGTCATTATCGGCGTGGGCGGTATCGACTCGGCGGAAGCGGCACGGGAGAAACTGGAGGCCGGGGCCGACCTGGTGCAGGTGTATTCAGGATTGGTGTATGAGGGGCCGGGGTTGGTGCGAAATATTTTGGTTGGGCTTGGATAGTTTGCCTGATTGTACCCTTTTTTAAACGAAAAATTGAGTTTTAAACCTGAGCAGCCCCCAAAACTGTCATTACGTTTTCGCCTTCCCGCTACTCCCTTTTCGCTTGTCCGGCCTTCTTTTGCCGCGGAAAGAGGCTTTTTTATCGCCGCCGCCATGCGGTTTCCCGCGCCGGTGTTCCGCGTATTTGGCGGGCGCGTATTCCGGGGCCGGGCCAAGCGAATCCGGAACGGGCATTTTTTCCACGGCGCTGCCGATGAGTGTTTCGATGCGTTGAAAACGCCGCTGGTCGGCGGGGCCGATGAGGGTGATGGCGACGCCTTCGCGGGCGGCGCGGGCGGTGCGGCCCACGCGGTGCACGTAGTCCTCGGCGTCCTGCGGCACGTCGTAGTTGAGCACCAGGTCGATGCCGTCTATGTCGATGCCGCGGCTGAGCACGTCGGTGGCTACGAGGATATCGACCTGGCGGTTTCGGAAGGCGAGCATGATCTTTTCGCGTTCGCTTTGTTCGAGGTCGCTGCTGATCTGACCGGCGTTGAGGTTGCGGGATTTGAGCTTCTGGTAAAGTTTGCCGACGGCTTGCTTGGTGGAGCTGAAGATCAGGATACGTTCGCCCCCGCGGGTTTTCAGCAGTTCAAGCAGCAGCGGCAGTTTTTGTTCTTCCGTGACCACATAGGCGCCTTGTTTGACGCCCTCGGCGGGTTTAGACAGGGCAATGTTCACGGTGGCGGGATCGCGCAGCAGGGTTCGGGCGAGGCGCATGACGCCCTGGGGCATGGTGGCGGAGAACAGGAGGTTTTGCCGGC
>JAKLJF010001084.1 GCA_023151335.1 Thermoanaerobaculia bacterium
ACAAAGGTCGGGCCGATGACCCGATGTTGCCCAGGGTGCCGTAATCCACCGCCTGCCTCCGGGCAGGGTTGTACATCCGGAAACCGGCATCGGGCAAGGTATCGTTGGCCGGATAGAAGCGTTGTGGCTCCAGGGGAAAAGTAAACAGTAAAGGCGTAGTGTCTACAGGTATTATTACGCGCGCTGTGCTGCTGGCAGCTTCCGGTTGCTGGGCAGAAAGGATGGATGGTAAACTGTTCAGGAAGAAGCAAATAATCAGGGTTTGGTAAAAACAAGATTTCCGAAGCAGCACCCGCTTCGGAAATCTTGTGATAGAACTTATAACATGGGATAGCAATAATGGCTGCTCCTTGCTCATTGCGTCTGGTTTTGCAGTTCCTCCCGGATTTCCTGTACGAAACGGATATTCAAAATAACTATTGCAATACAGCGGGATTCATCCCCATCGTACTGAAGCCCCCGTCATGGAACAAATTCTGCATGGTCACGTAACGCGTCAAATCGCTGAACAGTGCGATGCAGTAATCGGCGCAGGCTTCGGCAGGCGCGTTGCCGAGGGGCGACATTTTATCGGCATAAGCGTAAAACTCCGAAAAGCCTTTGACACCCTGGCCGGCAGTGGTCATGGTCGGCGACTGCGATACGGTGTTGACCCGCACTTTTTTGGCGGTACCGAGGTGGTAACCGAAACTGCGGGCAAACGACTCCAGCAGGGCTTTCGATTCGGCCATTTCGGAGTAGTCCGGGAATACGCGCTGTGCGGCGATGTAGGTGAGCGCCACGATGCTGCCCCAATCTTTGATCGCATCCATTTTCCAGATGGTGTGCATCATTTTGTGAAAGGAAATGGCGCTGACGTCGAAGGTTTTTTGCATCCACTCGTAGTTCAGGTCGGTATAGGGTTTGCCTTTGCGCACATTGACCGACATACCAATGGAATGCAGCACGAAATCGGCCTTGCCGCCGAAGTGCTCCATACTTTTTTGAAAGAGATTTTGAAGGTCTTCCATCGAGGTGGCGTCGGCGCCGATCACAGGAGCGTTGCATTTTTCCGCCAGGGCGTTTATTTCACCCATGCGCATGGCCACGGGGGCGTTGGTCAGTACGATTTGTGCGCCTTCTTCCACGCAGCGTTCCGCTACCTTCCAGGCAATACTCTGGCTGTCCAGCGCACCGGATATGATGCCTTTTTTCCCTTTTAATAACATAGTTCAAATTTGAGTTTGGAACCTGCCGCCCACGGGAGGCGGGTATACCGGCAGGCCGGATTTCAGAAAGCGGCAAAGATATTTGTTTAATATTCAATCCGGTCGCTTTTCATTTCCCAGGCTTTAAAAACGCTCAGCGCTTCCTCGCGCAAAAACGGGATCATGGGTATTTTACGCTGATGGAGATCAAGGTCCAATTCCCGGTAAATGAAACTGTCGTCGAAACCGATGGCCGAGGCGTCCGATTTGGTGCAGGCAAAATACACGGCTTTGGGCCGGGCCCAGTAAATGGCGCCCAGGCACATGGGGCAAGGCTCGCAGGAAGTGTAAATAACGCAATCGGTCAACTGATACGTATTCAGCTGCCTGCAAGCTTCCCGGATAGCCACCACTTCCGCATGGGCGGTGGGGTCGTTGGAAGAAGTGACGCGGTTGTTGCCGCGGCCCACGATAACGCCGTCCTTTACAACGACGGCGCCGAAAGGGCCGCCTTTATTTTGATCTATACCCTCGCGGGCAAGCCGGATGGCCTCCCGCATGAATTCAACGTGCGTTTTT
>JAKLJF010001085.1 GCA_023151335.1 Thermoanaerobaculia bacterium
GGAACAGGCGCATGAGGTTGTCTTCCAGCGACACATAGAACTGGGAGGAACCCGGGTCGCCCTGGCGGCCGGCGCGGCCGCGCAGCTGGCGGTCGACACGGCGGCTTTCATGGCGTTCGGTACCGATGATGGCCAAACCGCCCGCGGCTTTTACGCCGGGGCCGAGTTTGATGTCGGTACCGCGGCCGGCCATGTTGGTGGCGATGGTCACCTTGCCGGCCAGACCTGCCTCGGCCACGATCTCGGCTTCGCGCTGGTGTTGTTTGGCATTCAGTACATTGTGCTCGATGCCTCTGATACGAAGCATCCGAGACAACAGTTCCGAGATTTCCACCGAGGTGGTACCCACCAGGCTGGGGCGACCGGCTTCGCGCAGGCGTACGATCTCGTCGATCACGGCATTGTATTTCTCCCGTGCGGTTTTGTACACCAGGTCGTCGCGGTCGTCGCGGACAATAGGCCGGTTGGTGGGGATCACCACTACGTCGAGTTTGTAGATGTCCCACAATTCTTTGGCCTCGGTTTCGGCCGTACCGGTCATACCGGCGAGTTTGTGGTACATCCGGAAGTAGTTCTGGAGCGTGACGGTGGCGTAAGTTTGGGTGATTTCGCCCACTTTCACATTTTCCTTGGCTTCGATGGCCTGGTGCAACCCGTCAGAATAGCGCCGGCCTTCCATGACGCGGCCGGTCTGCTCGTCCACAATTTTTACATCGCCTTCAGGGGTAACGATGTATTCGTTGTCTTTTTCAAAAATCGTGTAGGCCTTTAGCAGTTGTTGCACGGCATGCACGCGACGGCTTTTCACGCCGTAATCCTGGGAAAGGCGCTCTTTGGCCTCGGCTTTCTGGTTGATGTCGAGTTCGGTATTCTGGTCTATTTTTACCAGTTCGGTACCGATATCGGGCATGATAAAAAAGTCCGCGTCATTGTTGAAGCGGCTCAGAAAGTCCACACCTTTATCCGTGAGCTCCACGCTACGGTTTTTCTCTTCGATGGTAAACAACAGTTCGCGGTCCACTTCGGGCATCCGTTTGTTGTTTTCCTGCATATAGAAGTCTTCCGTCTTTTGCAGCAGCACTTTTACACCTTCTTCGCTCAGGAATTTGATCAGGGGCCGGTATTTGGGCAGGGCGCGATGGGCACGCAGCAGGGCCATGCCGGCCTGGCCTTCTTCGACGCCGGTTTTGCCTTCTGCAAACAATTTGCGGGCTTCCGCCAGAAACTGGGCGGCGTACTTGCCCTGTTCTTCAAAAAGGCGTTTCACGTTGGGGTTCAGGTCGACGTATTCCTGGTCTTCGGCGCCGCGGGTGACGGGGCCGGAAATAATAAGCGGCGTACGGGCATCGTCGATCAATACGGAGTCCACCTCGTCCACGATGGCATAGTGGTGTTTGCGCTGCACCAGTTCATCGGGGCTGATGACCATGTTGTCGCGCAGGTAGTCGAAGCCGAATTCGGCGTTGGTGCCGAAGGTGATATCGCATTTGTAGGCGTTGATGCGTTCGGGCGAGTGCGGCCGGTATTTGTCGATGCAATCGATGGTCAGCAGCAGGAATTCGTAGATGGGGCCTACCCATTCCTGGTCGCGCCGGGCGAGATAGTCATTCACGGTCACGATATGTACGCCTTCTCCGGCCACGCCGTTGAGGTATGCCGGCAGGGTGGCCACGAGGGTTTTGCCTTCACCGGTGGCCATCTCGGCAATTTTCCCGTCGTGCAACACCATACCGCCGATCAGCTGCACGTCGTA
>JAKLJF010001086.1 GCA_023151335.1 Thermoanaerobaculia bacterium
GACCCAGGCAGGCATCATACAGCAAAAAACCCGAAGGCCCGAGGGCCTTGAGGCTGCTGCAATTCTCCTCGAAGCAACGCTGCACCCGGCGGCAATTGTCGCGCCGCTCGCTGCTGAACAGGTGCTTCCAGCCGCAATTGTCGTCGGGGCAGATGTCGTGTCCGCACTTGGCCATAACTTGGTTTTTTTGGGGTTTATCAGCCTGCCTGGTGCTTGCGTTTCCAGTACCACCAGCCGGCAGCAGCCAGGGCCACTATACCAAACCCGATGAGGGCGTATTTTTTCCAGCAGGGGCAGGGGTTGTTGTTTTGGTCTTTACAGGTGCACATAGGTTTGTGGGTTTTTGGAGGGTGATCGCGCTGGGTCAACCCCACCCCCATCCCCTCCCCCGAAGGGGAGGGGGGCCTGTTCCCGATTTACTTTTGGCATCCCAAATTGGGACGGATGGGTAAAGTGAGTGCAAGCCCCCCTCCCCTTCGGGGGAGGGGATGGGGGTGGGGTTGATACAGCGTGTAATCATATAATAATAGGTGTAGCCCCCCGCCGCCCCCGCAACAACAGCACCAAAATCACTAACCCGGCCACCGCCAGCAAAATCCACACCCAGGCCGGGCTGGCGTTTTGCTGTTGCGGCGGCGGTTGCGGGCCGGGGGAGGTAGTAGGTGGCTGATTATTGTTTTGCTGGCTCGATTGCCACACCGAGCCGGCGGCGATCAGGATGTCGGGCAGGTTTTTGTTTACCCAGTCCCAGAAACCGCCGCCCTGGTTTTGGGGCATCGGCGTTCCGTCCGGGCCTACGCCAGATTCGTTTCCGAAGGCGTACACGCAGTCGCCGTTGACTTCGATATAACCGTTTTGACAAGCCATAATGGATTTTTAAATTTCTCTACGGTTTGATACTCTGGAAAAAATTCCAATCCTTGCCCAGCATTTTGCCGATAACCGGCAGGCCGTACTTGAGCACGTTGTAGATCAGTCCGGCGTAAGCGAAGTTTGGCAAAAACTGCCCCATCACGTACTCGAAGCTCTCCTGGGTCAAAAAGCCCAGTTTGAAGGTGGCCGCGCCGCCCACCACCAGCAGGGCTGCCGCGCCGCTGCGGATAAAGGTCTTTGGGATACGTTTCAAACCGGGAATGGCGCCGGCGAACAGGCCGAGCAAAATAGTGATGGCCACCTCCACGCTGTTGGTCGCCGAGGGCGTCACGAAGGACGTGGGATCGGTGTAACTGACCACGTTGAGGCTGTCGAAAGCCGAGCCGAGCGAATCGGGGCCGGCGAATACGGCGCACAGGCTGACGGTGGCCAAAATTGCCAGGGTTAAAGTGCTTTTGAGGATGTTGCGAATGAATTTCATTTTGGGAGTCATTTTTATTGGTGAATGATTCATTTCAAATTTTCAGGTTCATTTTCCCCTTCTGGGGCTTCGTCTTTGCCGATCATGTCCAGGGCCGCCTCTTCCACCCTATCCGCGGCGCGGTCGGCAAAATGCGTGAAGCGGTCCATCCAATGCTGGCAGGTGGCGCCCAGGATGGAGGTGATGCTGCACACGATTTCGGCGGGCAGGTGCGGAAAGGCGTAGGACAGCACGCTGCCGCCGATAAACCCCACGACCCCGGCCAGCCCAATGCTCGATAGCAGCGTGAGCCAGCTCATCTTCTTTTGCACCACCTTGGGCAGCGAGATGAAAATCCAGCCGAACACACCGGCCGCGACGTAGGAGGCTATTTTTTCGAGGTTCATGGTTTGTCA
>JAKLJF010001087.1 GCA_023151335.1 Thermoanaerobaculia bacterium
GGCCCTTCGCCCAATGTGTTCTATTTGACCGCGTACGCTTCGTTTTACGATCGCCTCAATTCCCAAATCAGCCCCGATTCCCTGTTCGCATTCCGCATGGATGCCTCGGATGGCTCGGTCGTTAGTACCTGGGGGATTTCGGCCGACAATGCGCAGGCCGGAGTGGTGTTCCCGCTGCACCTGGAGGCGTTCGAGGAAAGCGTATTGTTTTTCTATTGCCGGAATTACACGGCGTGGTATACGGAAATCAAGAGCGACGGTACATCATCCGAACCCAAGGGCTTTTTTTTCGGTATTGCGGAGGAGCAATCCCCGCAAATCTATGGCCGTCATTTTGAGCGGCACAACGACGGGGTGTACTTTATGCGCCTGAACAATGCGGCCAAACATTTCTTTGCGCCAGGCGGTATTTTCAGCACGGTTTCCTTACCGGTCAACTTCAGCCAAATCAACGATATGGCCGGCCTGCCCGACGGCGACTTGCTGGTAGTGGGCGGCCAAACGGACGGCAGGTTCCAGATCCTCCGCTACGACGTGAGCACCCAACAAGCCAAATGGCAGATTCCGTTTCCCTTCTCCGGGCAGATCAACCGCGTTTTGCAAGACTCGGACACGACCTTCGTGGTGCTGGGCAGCACGCCGCCCAATTCTCTCTTTTTGCAAAAATACCGGCTCAGTGGCGATACTTTCCCGGTCTGGACAGAAGTGCTCACCACGACGGACGGCATTGTTTCGGTGGCAGAGATCACCGTGGACAAAGCCAGTAGCGACCTGATCCTGGCAGGCACTTATCGAATCCTCGGCAATCCCAATTTGGCCGATAACGCTTTTTTGCTCTGGCGCATGGATGCGCAAGCCAATACCTTGTACCGGCTGATCCGTTACAGTGATGTGCCGGGGCCGTTTAACCAAATCAATACGGTGCTGTCCTTGCCGGGCGGCCGCACGCTGGTGGGCGGCGGTATCCATCACAAAGTCTATGGCAAGGTGGGCTTTGTGTGGGGATTGCCTGCCGTCTTGAACCAGGCCAGCGGGCGGGCCTGGTTCGATATCAACGACGACCAGCAATACGATGCCGGAGAATCAGGCTGGCAACAACCCCTCATAGCCATGCCGGGCAACTATTTGATCTGGCCGGACAGCAATGGTATATACCGTTTTTTTGCGCCCGGAACAGGGGCATATCAATTGTCGGTAGCGTCGCCAAGTCCATGGTTCGAGGTGCACCCGGCATCGGTACAATTTGACTCAACCCAACAGGTCATCCAGGGAGCCAATATCCGCCTGACCGCCAAACAGCAGGTGGCGGATGCCAAAATACAGTTGATCTTGCTGGACGAAGTGCGCTTCGGATTTCCAATCCATTTCCTGGTTCGGGCCGAAAATATCGGCACTATTCCGACTGACAGCCTGCAATTCCGTTTGTCCTGCAGCTCCGACTTTGCCCTAAATACCCTTGTTCCCCTGCGCGATACCTTGCCTGTTTTATCCTTGCCTGCTCCCGATTCGCCCGCTTATCGTTTTACGGGCCTGCCTCCTTTGGGACACCGTTCGTTTGTGGTGGAAGGTTATTTGACCAGACTACTCAAACTGGGCGATACGCTCCAGTGCGAAATCGGCATACAGCCTTTTCCGATGGCGGATGGCGATACCACCAACAACTTTGAACGCGTCTATTTTGAGGTGGTGGGTTCTTACGATCCCAACGATATTGCCGCTTTCCCGGGAGGGCGTTTCGAGTATGATCT
>JAKLJF010001088.1 GCA_023151335.1 Thermoanaerobaculia bacterium
GAGGTTTGATGATTTCCTGGATACCTTTCCGGCCCAGTTTCACCGGTGCGCCCACAAATATGTCCTTGAGTTTATACTGTCCATTCAGGCGAACACAGCAAGGGTAGATCCGGTTTTCATTTTTCAGGATAGAAACGGCCATTTGTGCTGCCGCGGCGCCTGGCGCGTACCAAGCCGAAGTGCCCATCAGGTTGACCAGTTCGCCGCCCCCGAATTTGGTGCGTTCGATAATGGCGTCGAGCCTTTCTTTTTTTACCAATTCAGAAACGGGAATACCGCTCACGGTGGTATAACGCGGCAGTGGCACCATGGTATCGCCGTGGCCACCCATCAGCATAGCCTGGATATCTTTGGGCGAGCAACCGAGCTCCTCGGCCAGGAAAGCCCGGTAACGGGCCGTGTCGAGCACGCCGGCCATACCGAAAACCCGCTTATCGCTCAGGCCGGACGCTTTCCAGCAGGCATAAGTCATCACGTCGAGTGGATTGGACACGACGATCATGATGGGGTTTTTCGAGTATTTCAAGATGTTCTGTGTGACGGAAACAACAATTTTGGCATTGGTGCTGATGAGGTCATCGCGGCTCATGCCGGGTTTGCGGGGAATACCTGCAGTGATAATAACAATATCCGAATTCGCTGTCAGCGCATAGTCGTCACCGCCGGTTACCCGGGTGGAATATCCGTCGACAGGCGCTTGTTGCCAGGTATCGAGCGCTTTACCTTTAGCCATATTTCCCTGAATATCGATCAGGACAATTTCGTTGCAGATGTCTTCGTGGGCAAGCACATTGGCGCAGGTCGCGCCAACATTTCCGGCGCCGACGATAGTCA
The DNA here is from genome assembly GCA_023151335.1 of Thermoanaerobaculia bacterium. Taxonomy (GTDB): domain Bacteria; phylum Bacteroidota; class Bacteroidia; order Chitinophagales; family Saprospiraceae; genus M3007. The sequence continues at coordinate 835 of JAKLJF010001088.1, forward strand.
CTTTACTCATTCGTTAAGGCAATTTGATTTGGTGAAAGAAGTTGGAAATCAGGAGTTGTTATCCGGCCTGATTACCGATGGCACCTCCTGTTTTTGCGAGCGCAAATGTAGGCAATTAATCTTCGACGGGAAGGTATACCGGTACAGAGTTTGTACGGAATATTCAAATAATTATCTAAAACCGGCAATTAAAAGGGATATGGGAGTGAAATCGTATCCACATCTACCGAATAGCCCGAAAAGTTGCCGTAACCGCCAACGACATTATTGTACAGGGCATCAGGGTCATTCAATGGCAGATTATTCCCTTGCCTGGCTACAGAAAGATGATACCGGTAAAACTCTTCCGACAGCGTCCGCCATTCCACGAACAGGTGAATGGGGCGTTGATCGTTCAGGTCAAACGGAACCAGCGCATCCAGGGCCAGGTAATTTTTATTATCGCTCCAAAAATTCTCATTCACCAGTACCACCTTTTCCGGGGTATCGTACACGAGCGCCAGCGTGCGTCCGTCGGCCAGGAATTTTGTGGATTCATAGGTGTATTCATCTGGCGGCAGGTCAAGTCTGATCTCGCCATCTATTACCGGGTAGGTAGCCACCTCCTGCGCCAGACTAAAAGCGAAATAACGTTTTTCCACGGGGAGATTTGCCACGAATATTTTGAGGGGTACCCGCATAGCCACCTTGCCATCGTCCAAATCAATTAACCGCATATTGGCCGTATCGATCTGTACCAAATCGAGCAGAACGGGTGCAGGTGCGTAACTCAGCGCTTCCACCGGCTCAAGTCCTCCGATACGTACCGATAATAAATATTCCGACTCAGGGCTGACCAGGTCGCGGCTTTCCCAATAAATCCGGGAGCCACTGCCGCTCACCCGGTATAATTTATCTAAAAATTTTCCCTCCA
>JAKLJF010001089.1 GCA_023151335.1 Thermoanaerobaculia bacterium
TGGGTGTGGGTTTTGCTTGCGGTGGCCGGCCTGGTGATCCTGTTCCTGTTGCTGCGCAGACAGGGTACGGCCCCACCGATTTAACCTTAAAATTACACCTATATAATATGTGTACCTGTAAAGACCAAAACAACAAGCCCTGCCCCTGCTGGAAAAAGTATATCCTCATCGGGCTTGGCATCGTGGCCCTGGCCCTTGCCGGCTGGTGGTACTGGAAACACAAACGACAGGCAGGCTGATAAACCCTAAAAAACTAAAGTCATGGCCAAGTGCGGACACGACATCTGCCCCGACGACAACTGCGGCTGGAAACACCTGTTCAACGGCGAGCGGCGCGACAATTGCCACCGGGTGCAACGCTGTTTCGAGGACAGTTGCAGCAGCCTCAAGACCCTGGGGCCTTCGGGGTTTTTGCTGTACGACGCCTGCCTGGGCCATTGCCACCGCCTGGAAACCGATCCCAAGTACCCGTCTGCTTACCCGTCCACCGATGAATACCTGTGCAACAACTTCGACCCCGTCATGCTCGTCGATTATTTCGGCGCCAACGTGTGCGGGGTGCCGGGGGAGGAAACGAAAGTCGGGCAAGTGCAGCAGGCCACGGAAACATCCAACGCGCAGACGCGCCGGGTGCTGTTTTTTATCGCCATTGTCATTCTCATCCTGCTCAGCGCATTGCTATGGAAGAACAAGGACAAGTAACCCAAAGTGAGACAAGCGTCGATTGGTTGCCCTCGCTGTTCCAGGCTATCGGCAGTGTGTTCGATACGATCTCCACCGCCCTGGAGCCGACGGTCCTTTCGGCGCAAGCGTACTTCCAGCAACTGCTCAACGCCGGCGCCGTACTACAAGATCCGCTGGCGCAGGTCAATGAAAACCGCCGGCGCACCGACCTGATTTTGATTTACGCGGGAGTAGGCATTATCGCGCTTTTGATTATCGCCATCATTTTAAAAAAGAGAGCATGAAAAACATCCGGGACATCGTCATTATCGCGGCAGTAGCGATCGGCTTGCTACTGTTGGTGGTCTTTCTTTTTCGACCGGCCAAAGCCGCTCCGGGCACCGGTGGTAAAAACGGTAATGTACCTGGTGATGATCCGCCGCCCGGCTCCTTGCCTTGCCAGAACATCCCCGGCAACCTGCCTCCTTTTAAAAATGCCGTGACCCCGCCCGGCGCCAAGGCTTTCCTGGGCGTCCCGGATGCCGATTGGACGCCGGATTTTGAAGCCCGGTTGCGCGGCTTTTTCCTCGCTGTGGACGTGGAGCCGTCCGATTTTACGATGAAATACTTTGGGGCGAGTGTGATTTGGCAGTACCTGAACAGTCCGGACGGGCAGTTGCCCGACCTGGTCGTGCTCAAAGGCTCAAAACGCTGCGGAACCATCATTAATGTTCCCTCTCAGGATATGCCCAAACCGCCGTTTTGCCTGTCCTTCACCTCCGGCAATTGGTTGGAGCCCACTTACCAGCCAGGTACGGATATCGGCACTTCGGAATGGGATGCCATCCGCAACGTATTCGGCATTCCCCAATCCGAGTGGACGCCTGTCCTGCAATCGCGCGTGAAAGGTTTTTTCAAAGCCGTGAACATCCAACCTTCGGAATGGAACGCCAAGGGTTTGAACCAGTATTATCAGCGGCGCCCGGCCAAAGAATACCTCGCCAGCGCGCTGGGCGGCCTGCCGGATGCCCTGATTACCCAGGGTTGTATGCGCTGCGACGGTAAAAGCGATCAATTCATCAA
>JAKLJF010000108.1 GCA_023151335.1 Thermoanaerobaculia bacterium
GCCAAAACGTTTGCGACCACTCGGCCGCCCAGGTGAACTGAGGGTTGAGGAAGGGGTTGCCCGCACTGTAGGTGCTGGGGTCGAGGAAACGTTTGAAGGGATTGAGTTGCTGGTAGGAAGGGCGGTCGAGGCGGCGGCTGAGGTTGAGGCCGGTTTCGTATTGTTCCGAAAATTTGTAGTTCAGAAAAACGCTGGGGAACAGGTTGGTATAGTGCCGGTCAAAGTGATCGCCGTTCACCAGTTGGGTACCCTCGGCGTTGGTGTTTTCCACGCGCAGGCCGGCCTGTACGCTGAGTTTGTCCCATTCGCGGCTGTAATTCAGGTAGGCGGCGTTAATGTTTTCCCGGTAAACGAAGTGATTGGAAATGCTGCTGTCGTACACCGGGGCGCCGGGTAAACTGCGATCGAAAAACTGCAAATTGTTGTCGGCATCTACGATGCTCGATTTGAGTCCGGCTTCCAGTTTTGATTTTTGCGGCAGCGGCAACGCGTAATCGGCTTTCAGGGAGCGGATTTTCAGATTGCCATCCATATCGCCGGACAAGAGATAATCCTGCCGGAGTTTTTCCCCGTTCAGACCGGTGTAAACCGTGGTAAATAATTGTTCTGTATTACTGCCGAACTCCGCATAGTCGAGGTCGGCGCTTAGTTCATGGCCTTTTTCGTTGAAAGCCCTTTTGAAATTGCCGTTGGCTGCCCAGGTAAAAAAACGGTTCCGGCCCTTGTTGGAGGTACCGAAGAACGATTCCACGGCAGCGTCGGCACCTTCCACCGAGGAAGTGTTTTGCGCATTGGGGTTGAAGTGGTTGGTTGTGCCGGAAACCACCAGACCGAACACCGTTTTTTTGTCGGGGAAAAAATCGGCGCCCGCCCGCGCGGTGTGGGTATTAAAGGGCATGGTCATATAATTGCGCTGATCATAAGCGCCGGTGCGGATATCGTCGTCGAAAAACACCCGGTAAAGCCGCAGGTCGTTCATGGCTTTGCGGAAGTTATAATTATACGATCCGAAGGTATTGAGTTTTTTATTCCGGTGGTTCAGGTTAAGGCCGGCGCCGGCTTTGGGATACACCCCTTGTCCGTAATTCGCTGTAAAGGAGCCGTTGGTGCCCAGGTTTTTGTCTTTTTTCATTCGTATGTCGATGATGCCGGCATTGCCGGCGGCATCGTATTTGGCCGAAGGGTTGGTAATGATCTCGATCCGGTCAATAGCATTGGAAGGCAGGGTACGGAGAAAATTGGCCAGATCGGCGCCCGACATGGGATTGGGTTTACCGTCGATCATGACGATCACACCCGAGCGGCCGCGCAGTGAAATGGCGTCGTTTTGGTTTACGATCACGCCCGGCGCGCGTTCCAGCACCTCCAGGGCTGTGCTGCCTGTAGCCAGTATACTGTTTTCCACGTTGACGATAGTGCGGTCGATCCGCCGTTCGATAAAAGGTTTTTGGGCAGTAACGGTCACTTCTTTTAGGTCGATAGAACTGCCCGTGAGCGCCAGCGGGGGCAACTGAATAGTTGGCTCTGAACCGGAAGCCTGCACCGGATTGCCCACAAATTTTTCAAAACCCAAGGCCGTCACGCCCAGCAGAAAGTGACCTGGCTTAATGCCGGAAAACTCGAATTTGCCGGCGGCGTCGGAAATTTCGATTTTTACCAGGCTGCTGTCCGCCGCCTGCAACAGGCTTACCGTTGCGACCTCAATGGGCGCTCCTGAGGCATCTGTGAGTGTTCCGGCAATAGTGCAGGTTTGGGCGATGGCAGATGTGGAAAAGCCGGCCAGCAGAATGGCCAGCAATGTGTATTGTTTCATGTTTTACAGCCTGTATTTTTTAATTGAACCGGCGCTCAGGCCGTGTGCAACAGTAAAAGGCAAATGTGCCGAATGACCGTTTTGGAGACGTAAAACATGGACAACCATCCCTTTTGAAGGCTCAAAAGACAGGTTGAATGGGGCGTTTCGACGAATACCCGGAAAAAGGGCGTGTTTGTTTATACCTACAAGCGGTTCTTCGCCAGCAGCACTTCCAGCCCTTTTTCCAGGTCAGCGCCGTTCACTTTGAATTTGCCTTTCAGATACTGAATGATCTTGTGTTCCCGCGGCGTTACCAAACCGTCGGCGAGAATGACGTCGAGGCACTGATAAAAAAGCGGTAGCCGTGTTTGTTCCCGGATCGCGCCGATGGCAGCGTCGATGAGCGCCGCGGGGCTTCCGGCCTGCTCATAACGGCTTTCAGCGCCGGCGATCAGGTCTGCTGCATCGCGGTCTTTAAAAATATTCCGGTTCCGGATCGTGGCGTGAAAAGCGGCGTTTTCGGTCATGCCGTAGAGTTCATTGGCGTGCAGGCAGGCCACGAGCACCGCGGTGCAGGCTTCTGTTTCGTCGGTGATAGGCGGGAATGGCTGTTGACCGGCAGGAGGGATGTGAAAAAAGTCGGGGACGTTTTGCATGAGGCAAATTTCCTGAAAAACCATTTCTTTAACGCAAAAAAACTTGCCATGAAAAAATACCGCACCATTCTCCTGTTCTCATTCGCCCTGCTGGCCTGCCTTTGCCTCGTCTCCTGCGCCAACGCTGAACCCGTAAAAGAATGCCTGACGGGCAGGCAATACGGGTTTCTCTTTGGCCTGCTGCATGGATTCATCACGCCGGTCAGTTTTGTGGGGAGCCTCTTGAACGATAACGTCGCCATTTATGCCGTCAACAATACGGGCGGCTGGTACGACCTGGGCTTCTTGCTGGGATCGAGCGGTTGGGGGTTTATGGCGGGGAGCAGGTCGAAGAAAGAATGATGCTTATTTTTTTGAAAGAAACCGGTAACCGATCCGCCCTTTCCTCAACAATACACTTGAACACCCCCGCTTCATCCAAAAAATCCGGCTCAATGCAAAATTGAGCCCGTGTCAGCCGCTCCGGCCGGCAGCGGGCCGATCAGGATATTAAAAACCATAAGACATCTGGTGTTGTAATCCGAATGTCTTTGCCGGACTGCCTGCAGGTAAGACGTCTTCCTGTACCGTGGTCCGGCTTCCTTTTCTGAAAAGAACTAAATCGTACAATCGCTCCGGATCAATGAAACAAAAAGGCAAAGTCACCCGCGGACTTTTCGTCCTGCTGGTGTGCGCGGCGGTCTCCACCCAGGCTCAATCCTGCTTCCCCAACGGGCTCTGGCTTTTTTCCCAGCAGGAAATCGATAATTTCAAAATCTCCCACCCCAACTGCACGGTCATCGAAGGCGACCTGAACATCGTGGCGCCCGATGCCACCAATCTCGACGGCCTGAGCAATATCACCGATGTTCAAGGCCTACTGGCTATAGAAGGATGCGCCACCCTGACCAACCTGAAGGGGCTTGAAAAAGTCAACACTGTCCTGCATTTTTACCTCGCCGGCAATCCCGTGCTGACCGATATTTCCGCGTTGAGCAATCTGGAGCTCGTCAACGGTCTTTTCTTTATTCAGGACAATACCGCGTTGAGCAATCTCAACGGTCTGCAAAACCTGAAAACCGTGGGCGGCGATTGCTGGATTCATTATTCCCCCGCACTGACTGACATCTCGGCACTGAGCGGCCTCACGACGGTAGGCGGCGAGCTTGGATTCAACTATGCCACCGGCATAACCAACCTCAATGCACTGAACAATCTCCAGTCCGTTGGCAGCATCAGCTTCAGTTGGAACGACACGTTGAGCGATATTTCGGGATTGCAAAACGTCGCCTCCACACTCGACAGCATCGCCATCTGGGGAAATCCCAATCTGACGAACCTGAACGGGTTGCAACAAATTACCCAAGTGGACGGCCCGGTTTTTCTTTTGTTCAATAAAAAGATGACTGACCTGAGCGGTCTGAACGGACTGAGCAACGTTGGCGGAAAACTGACCATTGCCGGCCTCGATCAATTGACCAGCCTGAATGCCCTTTCAAGCCTCGTTTCTGTTGGCAGCGTGGAGATCAGAGACAACGACATATTGCCTTCCCTGTCAGGTCTGGGCCAACTACAATCTGTAAGCGGTGATATGGAAATAAGCGTCAACCAGGCGCTGCTCAGCCTCAGCGGGCTTGAAAACCTCCAATCCGTTGGCGGGAAACTTAAAATTCACGTCAACCCTTCGCTCACGGATTTGAACGCCCTGCAAAACCTGAACACGCTCGGCGGAGACCTCGAACTGAACCACAATCTGATCTTGCCCAATCTGCACGGCTTCGGCAACCTGAACACTGTGGGCGGCAGTATTCTCATCAATAACAACGACACGCTGACCTCCCTCGACGGTTTGCAAAACATCACATCCGCCGGCGGTGAACTTTTCATTACTCAAAACGACAATCTGCTCAACCTGAACGGCCTGGAAGGGCTGCAACAAGTCGGTGGCGACTTCACCGCGACGTACAATCCTGCGCTGACTGACCTTTCCGGTTTGCAGCACCTTGAAACCATCGGCTCCTGGGTTTATTTGACCCAAAACCCCGTCCTGCAGGATTTGACCGGTCTGAACGGCTTGTCGAATATCGGCGACTACCTGTTTGTCAAGGAAAACAACAACCTGCTTTCGCTCGACGGCCTGGAAAACCTCGTTTCAGTGGGGGGGCGGCTGGCCCTGTGGGACAACCCTTTGTTGGCAAACGTGAATGGCCTGAATCACCTGACTTATGTCGGCGGCAACCTGGAGTTCCTGGCAAACCCCGCTTTACAAAACCTCGACAGCCTGCATCTATTGAGTACCGTCGGCGGAGGGCTCAGCATCAATTACAACTACAATTTGCTGAATATAAATGGTTTAAAGAATATTTCCACCCCAGGCGGGCCGGTTGATATCAGTTATAATTACCAGTTGGCCGAATGTTCCATTCCGCCTGTTTGCCAGCGGGTTTTCAACGACCCGGCCTCGGTGAACATCCGCTTCAATGCCCCGGGTTGTAAAAACCAGGATGAGGTGGCGGAGCAATGCGGCGCCACACCCGTTTTTGTATCCGTAAAAACGGATTCCGACGGCGATTGTCTGCCCGATGCCGGCAATGCCCCCGTCGAAGGCGCAACGGTTTGGCTTTCCGCGCCGGGGCAGGCTACGCTGCGCCCGGTCGATTCTGCCGGTCTGGTCGCTTTCCGGTATTTTAATAACGGTCCCTGTTTTGTCATGCCCGCCCGGTTCCCCGACGCCAACTGGGAAGTTTGCGGGGCGGACACCCTTGAATTTGTGCCCGGCGTTTCACCTGACACAACGTTTTTTTTGCTTAGACCGAAAAATCAATGCCCGGAATTGACTGTAAATCTTGGCCTGCCCTCCATTTTTTCGGATTGTTCTGTTGAATCCCCTGTTTCTGTTTTTATAAAAAATTCCGGCACAACGCCCGCGCAGGGCGTACAGGCGGCCGTCGTTTTGCCGCCCGAATTTGACCTCCTCGACGCCCAGCCGCCGCTTGCCGGCCAAACGGGCGACACCTTGTTTTTCCAGATCGCCGACCTGCCGCCGCTCGGCAACGCAGAGGTTCGTCTCAGGGTAAAAACAAAATGCAGCGGCATTCCGGCGGGCAGGGCTTTGTGCTGGTCGGCTTTCGGCACGCTGGCGAACAACTGCCCGGTGAATCCTTCGCCGTTTTCGGAGGTAAAACTAAGCGCCGAATGTATCGGGAACAATGTGCGGTTCGCCCTGAAAAACACCGGCAACGCGGCTACGCCCGCCGGCCATGAATACACCATTTTCCGGAACGGCGCCGGCGTGAGCACCGAACCGTTCAGCCTGGCCGCCGGCGAAAGCAAATTCGTCGAAGTGGCCGCCGACGGCGCCACCTGGCGTATGGAAGCCACCAGGTATGCCGACAGTACCCTGACCGCCGTTTCACACGAGGGTTGCGGCGGGCTCACACCCGGCTGGACGACGGCTTACTGGCAGGACAATGGCCCGTTGGCAGAAGACTTTGACTGCCGGCAGGTAGAAGTATTGAAAAACTACACCGGGAAACACGCGTTTCCCGGCGGCGTAGGCCCCGACCGCTTGCTGACGCCCAACAGGCCGCTGCGCTACACCATCGATTTTCACAATTATGAACTGGAGCAAGTAAACGCGGTTTCCATCCGCGACCTGCTGCCACCGGAACTCGATATCAATTCCATTCGCCCCGGGGCGGCGTCTCACCCTTACACCTGGGAAATCCGGCAAGGGAATATTTTGAAGGTAATATTTAATCCCATTCAGCTGGGCGATACGCTCGGTGATCCCGCCGACGCGCACGGTTTTTTCAGTTTTGAAATCAACCAGCAACCCGATCTGCCGGATGGCTTCGTGATTCAAAATGTATCGGAAACCTTTTTTGAAAGCAACTTCCCCGCCAGCCGCGACACGGCCTGGCATACCATCAATAAAACCGGGGCTAACAGCCAGAAATGCCTGCCAACGGCGCCGGGTTTTGGTTTTTATTCGCAACAACACATCGACGATTTTTCCAAAAACTACCCGGGCTGCACCGAAATAGAGGGTGACCTGATTATCGGGGAATTCCAGAACGACATTACCAACCTGGACGGCTTCAGTCAGTTGCGCTCGGTCGGCGGATCCATTATTATATCGAATTGCGAGTTGCTCGCCAACCTGGACGGATTGGGCAACCTGCGCCGCGTCGGGAACGGTTTAAGTATCGGGGCGCTGTCCGCGCTTTCAGACCTCAGCGGGCTGAAAAACTTGCGCGCCACGGGGAGTCTTGCCATAAGCAGCTGCCCGGCCCTGAAAAACCTGCACGGACTGGACAGCCTGCGGGAAGTGAAAACGATCCGGCTGATTTACAACGATTCGCTGAGCGATCTGAGCGCCGTGAGTAGTATCCCTCATCATCTCTACGGGCTGGAAATCAACAGCAACCCCATGCTGATAAGCCTGCAGGGTTTACAGCATCTGGACAGTATCGGCGCTGACGGACTTGCAATTTCCTCCACCCCCCTGACAGGTCTGAGCGATTTCAGCCAGCTCAGGTACATAGAAGGCGCGCTGAATATTGTCCAAAATACCGCCCTGGCGTATCTGTCGGGCATGTCCGGTCTGACAGCCATTGGGGGCAACCTAAGCATCGGCGGCAACCCGGCGCTCACGACACTGGCCGGGCTGAGCGGTCTGACTAACATTCGTGGCGCCTTCATGCTCGAATACAACGATGCAATGCTCCAGCCGGGCGGCCCGCCGGCGCTCAAAAGCATCGGCGGCGACCTGTTGGTGCGTGGCATGCCCCTGCTGGAAAACCTCGGCGGCCTGAGCAGCCTCGACTCCATCGGCGGAACCCTCTTTTTGTCCGGGAATCCCGCTCAAACCGCGGCGAACGGCCTGCCGGCCCTCCGGCATGTGGGAAATGTAGCCATTCAGGACATGGCAAGCATGCAACATTTGACCGGCCTCGACAGCATCCGCACCGTGCCAGGGTTCGTGAGTATTTCCTATATGCCCGTGTTGGTCGATTTTGAGGGTTTGGGCCAACTCGAATCCACAGGCGGCCGCTTTGAGGTTGCTGCCAATCATCTGTTGAAAAACTTGGCCGGCCTGGGCAAACTGACGGTTATCGGAGAGGACTTAGCCGTATCTGAAAACCCGGCACTGGAAAACTTCACCGGCCTGGGCGCACTCCGGGAAATCGGCAAACAAGCCTATTTTTTCAACAATTCTGCTTTGACCAATTTCACCGGCTTCGACAGCCTGCGCAGCATCGGCGACAGCCTGGTGATCTTCAGCAACCCGGCGCTCAGCAGCCTGGCAGGTTTTACAACGCTCGATAGCATCGCCGGCGATCTTTGGTTGTACGTCAACGATGCACTGGGCAGCCTCGACGGCTTCGACAACCTGCGGTACATCGGTGAAGACCTCGATTTGGGGGAAAACCAAAGCATTACTACCATTTCAGGCCTGCAAAAGCTCGAATATATTGGCGGAAGTTTTATCTCGAAAGGTAGTTCATGGAACGGCAACAACCTTACAAGCCTGCCCGGGCTGAGCAGTCTCAAATATGTCGGCGGCGACATTTTACTCAACCCGAACAACAGTTTCTCAGGCATACAGTTAAACACCTTGAACGGCCTGGAAAACCTCGTTTACATAGGGGGAAATTTCCCGCTGCAAAACGCCGGCCAGCTGAGCAGCCTCGCCGGACTGAAAAGCCTGCAAACCGTGGGCGGAGACTTTACCATTATCGGACTGCCGCTACTGACGAATCTTCAGGGGCTGGAAAACCTGACGACGGTCGGCGGCTTGTTTGCCATACAATCCTGTCCCGGGGTGGGCAGCCTGGAGGGATTGGGCAATCTGAAAACCATAGGCGGCGATATAGGGATCCAGCCAACGATCGCTTCTTTCAAAGGTTTGGAAAAACTCGAACGTATCGGGGGTAATTTCACCGCCGATTTCTGGCACATAAAGGATTTCAGCGGCCTGGAAAGTCTCAACACCATCGGCGGCTATTTCAGGGTCGCTTATAACCAGGCGCTGGAAAGCATGCACGGCCTCGAAAGCCTGACTACTGTCGGCAGCGATTTCCGGATTGACAACAACCCCAAACTGATGACACTTGACGGCCTCGACAACCTCGATTCCGTGGGTGGCATCGAGTTCTGGATTAGCGACAATCCCATGCTTTCTGATTGCGACATCTATTTTATCTGCAATAAATATTTCACGAACAATTCGGATCCTTTCGTAGCGACTTTCAACAATGCCCCCGGCTGCAACGCCTGGTGGGAGGTGAAAGCCGCCTGCAACAGCATCCCCGTGCAGACAACCGTGCTGATCGATCAAAACGGCGACTGCCAGCCTGACGCGGGCGATATTCCGGTGGAAGGCGTGCAGGTACAACTCTCCGGCGGCAACGGCCAGCGCTACCTGCGCGGCAGCGGTACAGACGGCGCAGTGAACTTCCGGTATTTCAACAACGGGCCGTTCACCCTGCGTATGCCGCATTACCCCACTGTGCATTGGGGCGTTTGTCAGGCCGATACGACGTTCACACCCGGAAACGGCATTTTGCCCGATACCATCGAATCTGCCCTGCTGCTCCGTCCGGGTCAATTGGAGTGTCCGCAACTGGAAGTCACGCTTGGTCTGCCATCCGAGTTGCACAACTGTCTGGTCATTCAGGATATGGCCGTTTCAGTAAAAAATGCGGGCAGTACGGTAGCCGAATCGGTTCAGGCCATGCTGATCAAACCACTGGAAATTGACATACTGGCAAGCGACCCGCCTATCGCAAATCAGGCCGGCGACACACTGAATTTCGACCTCGGCAACATCGAAGCATTGACCGCACAGGAGATAAAAATTCGCTTCCGCTCCAATTGCAATTACTTCCTTTTTCAACGAACGCTTTGCTTCGAGGCTTCGGCCCGCACCTTGCTACCCTGCCCCACCACGCCTGTTTCGTTTTCCGAAATCAAAATTTTTCCGCAATGCGTGGGAGACACCATCGTCCGGTTTGTGCTGAAAAACATCGGCGATGCGCCCACGGTGGCGCCACATCGGTACGTGGTGTACCAAAACACCACGCCCATCGATAGCGCCGGCTTTAACCTGGCCGCCCAGGAATCACTGACCATCGACCTGCCGGCCAACGGCGCGACTTACCGCGTGGAAGCGAGCAAATTCAACGACGGCAGCCTGACCGCCGCCGCCCTCGAACACTGCGGCGGATTAACGAATGGCCAGATAAATGCCTTCTGGCTCGACAAGGGCCCAGCGGAATACGATTTCGACTGCCGCGAGGTGGTCGGGGCCTTCGACCCAAACCAGAAAACAGCGGTGCCGGTGGGCGCGGGTCAGGCGCATTTCCTGGAAGCCAACTACCCGCTGATCTATACGATCGATTTTCAAAATACCGGCAACGACACCGCCCGCCGGGTGCTGCTGCGCGATATTTTGCCGCCCCAACTGGACGTGAACACCTTCCGCCCGCTTTTTGCTTCGCACCCGAACATCTGGGAAATCCGGGGCGGCGATACGCTGGAAGTGCTGTTTTTTCCGATCGCGCTGCCCGACTCGAACGTGAACGAACCGGCTTCCCACGGCTTTTTCAGTTTTTCAATTGCCCAAAAACCGGATCTGCCCGCCGGGACGCTGATCGAAAACACGGCGGATATCATTTTCGATTTCAATCCGCCGATCATCACCAATACCGTGTGGCACACCATAGGCAAATTGTTGGTCAGAACTGACGAACCGGTTCGCGGCAAAGCACGCTGGCGGGTACTGGGCAACCCCACCCGCGATGCCGCCATTTTCGAGGCGGTCGAACCTATGGATGGCGACAAGGTGTTTGAATTGTATGACGCGACAGGCCGTCCGCTGCGCCGGGACCGGTTTGCAGGGCATTCTTTTGAATTCCGGAGGCAGGAATTACAGGGCGGTTTGTATTTCTTCCGGATCAGCAATGCCTGGGGGCAACATTTTACAGGCTCTATCATATTGGTAGAGTAAATACAAACAATTTCGCACTTTTGAGCCCTGTGAACTAATGAAACACACCTGATATGGACACCGCACTCCGCACCCTGATCGCCGGCGCACAAAACGTCTGCCTGGAAAAACTCGATTTATATAAACGGTCATCCGGTGCAAACGCCCCCGCGGCGCCGGCACTGGAGCAACGAATGGAACAGCTGTTCGATAGGCTGTCGGATCCCGGTATTGCGGCCGCGCCCTTAACGGTAAACCAGGATCCGATCAAACAAAGTATCGCTGAACTGGAGAAATTGGGCAGTGAGCGTGCCGCTGAAATCCCGGAACAAATCAACCGCCTGCTCGACCTGATCGGGCAAAGCATATTACAATCCGACCTGGAATCCACCAAAGGCCCGAACGGTACGCCGCCCACCAACGACATGAACCTGCAGGTGATGAATGCCCTGGCCCGCACCCGGCAACAGATCGGTATCCGGCTGGTCAGGTTCGCTCAGGAAGGCCAGGATCTGCAGCAAGACCCGGAATTCCAAACCATGCAAAGCCAGCAGGAAACCCT
>JAKLJF010001090.1 GCA_023151335.1 Thermoanaerobaculia bacterium
GCCGTAGCTGATAATTTTGGTTGCACCAATACGGTATCCATACCGGTTACCGTATTTCCGGCGCCGGCGCTGGCTTCCATTACAGTGTCGCCGGCTGCCACGGTGTGCGCCGGCACGCCGGTCACCCTGACCGCTCCTGCCGGAACCGGTTATACGTATTTATGGTCGAACAATGCGACTACCCCGTCAATAACGGTCAATGCTTCGGGTACTTACAGTGTAGTGGTGACTAGTGGCAACGGTTGCACCATGACGCCTGCCCCGGTGACCATCACGGTATTGCCTGCTCCCGCGGCCTCTATTTCCGGCTCTGCATTTATTTGCGATGCAGGCTGTATCACCCTGAACGCGTCGACTGGACTGGGATATACTTACCAATGGCTGGAGAATACCAGTACGCCCATTCCCGGCGCCAATGCCGCTACCCTCAGCGTGTGCGACAACAACCTGCAATCGCCATACGTGGTGGTCGTAACAGATGCCAACGGCTGTTCGGCTGTTTCGGCGCCACACGCGGTATCGCTCGCGGTATCGCCGGCCTTCACAATTGCCATCTCGCCCGATTCCTGTGAGGGCACGCCCGCTACCCTGACGATTGTACCGGTACAACCCAATGTCGTGTATTCCTGGAGTGGCGGCGCAACAGGTACATCCATTACCGTAACCCAGGCAGGGGTTTATACGGCGGTTGGCGTTGATACCCTGACGGGTTGTTCGGGCACGGCCTCAGCCACCATTCACCCGCTGCCAGACTTGTGTTTGGTGCCGGCCGGCTGTTATAAAACCTGCGACCCGGATACCATCTGCGGCCCCGACGGGCTGGCCGCTTACCAGTGGAATTTGAACGGCGCACCCATTCCCGGCGCCACCGGCCAATGCCTGATCGTGACGCAAAGCGGGAACTACAGCCTCACCGGCACGACGGCCTTCGGCTGCGAACTCACTTCCGATTCCCTGGTTCTGGAAGTAATGTCCTGCGATTGCGGACAACTGGCAGTGCTGGCCGAACCCGTGGATACGGGAGGTTGCTGCTGGTCGCTGAATTACTCCAATCCCAACGATAACCTGTACGGACTCGTGATACATACAAACGATGCGGATCTGCAGTTTGACCTGGCGAGCCTCGACCCTGCCTTATCGGTCTTTTCGCTGGGAACCAATACGGTCAGTCTGGTAAATAGCGCCTTGAACACCACGCTGCCTTCGGGGACTTTAAACGATTTCCTCGTTTTTTGTTTAAGCAATGTACAAAACACGCCGCAGCAGATCATTTTCGATTGGTACGACTTCGAGTTCAACGTTTTCTGTTCCGATACCATTGAACTGGATTGCCCGGTGGAACCGGAATGCCTGTACCTGCAATCGGATTCCATTCGCTGTGAAAACGGACAGGTCACCCTTACGCTGACATTTTGCAATCCCATCGACAATCCGTTCTCCGTTGGATATATCGACCTGGATCCACTGTCGCCTACCGGCGTGGCGCTCACGCCGCCTGCCATCGACCTGACGTCCAATCCGATCGCTCCGGGCGATTGTCGCGATGTCACGGTGCTGTTGTCGGGCGCCGGTATTGAAGGACAGTTATTCTGTTTTACGCTGATGGCCCATGATTTTGATCCGGCAGAGGTGGATACGGCGCTGTGTTGTTCTATCGATACAATGTATTGTATAGAAATCCCGGATTGCGACCCCTGTGAAAAGGTGGGTGTTGATCGCGTGTCGGTATTGGCG
>JAKLJF010001091.1 GCA_023151335.1 Thermoanaerobaculia bacterium
TAAAAAACGATTCGTGCCTTACCTCAACAGCGAGCGGAATATCGCCGGGAAAAACATCGAGAAACCGGGCCAGCACCGGCAGATTTTGTGTGCTGAAATGGGGCGGCAACTGGATAAAACAACAACCCAGTTTCGGCCCCAACTCCCTTATAGTGTCGCAAAAGACCCTTATTTCGGCGCCGGAAAATCCCAGGTCGCGGGCGTGACTAATGGTTTGAGGGATTTTTGGGCAATAGCGAAAGTCGTCCGGCGCCTCATCCCGCCACCGGGCTACCGAGGAGGTATCGGGGATGCGGTAATGGGTCGTATTATGTTCGATGGTGTTGAACTGCCGCGTATAATGATGCAAATACTCCCGTTCTTTAGCGCCAGCCGGGTACCACCGGCCAACCCAGGCTTTCATATTGTATCCCGTGGCGCCCAGATAGATCAAGGGCGCTGCCATTCGCGCCGGCAAGCTGCCGAGTAGCGCCTCATTTTGCGGCGGGTCGGGTGGCAGGGTAAAATCGACGTGGTCGACGGAAGGAAGCTTGCCAAAGTCCATGAATGAAAACGCAATATTGGGGCTAAATTAAGATACTTTTGCCAATCCAATACCTGCCTGACCGTATGCTTACTTTCGCCGATAAAGTCATCCAATTCAACCGAAACTTGCATTTTGACGGCGTTTTGCCACAGGGGATCGGTATCATGAATCCCTTCCGGGAGAACAGGGGCGCCCTGGATGTATCATCTATTTTTTATAAAAAATATTACGACGACACCCAACGGCGGCAGCTGATCCTGGGCATTAACCCCGGGCGCTTCGGGGCAGGGCTTACAGGCGTACCTTTTACAGATCCTAAACGGTTGGAAGAAAAATGCGGAATACCTTTTCCCGGTCCCAAGGCCCATGAGCCCTCGTCGGTTTTTGTTTATGAAGTCATCGATGCTTATGGGGGTGCCAGCCGGTTTTACAGAGATTTTTACATCAATTCCGTATGTCCGCTGGGATTTGTCCGAAAAACGGAACGGGGCGAAGTGAACTACAACTATTACGACAGTAAAGAACTGACTGCCTGCGTTTTGCCTTTTATCCTCCAAAGTATCCGGCAACATATCGCGCTGGGCGTGAACACAGCGGTCTGTTTTTGTTTCGGCACGGGAGAGAATTATCGTTTTTTGGACAAAATAAACCGGGAAGAGCAATTTTTCGGCAAAATCATTCCGCTGGACCATCCGCGGTTTGTCATGCAGTATAAATCGAAACAAAAGCAGGTCTACATTGATAAGTATTTGGATGCCTTCGATATCATTAGCAGACGTTGATCCCGCCGACAGGGTCTGTGTTATAAAGAGGCTTTATAGGCGGCTAACAACATGAACTAACTGTGAATCAGCAGCCTGTTGCCTGATTATTAAGTGAAAAATGGTAGCGCTTTAGCCTTGGCATAACCCTTCATTAAAAAACATCGTAAAATAAAGACCTTTTTCTGGTGTCGGGTTTTTTGGTAAACACTTTGAACGAGTATCCGATTTGTGTTTGAAAAAAGATATCTTCTTTTTTATTAAAACTCATACTTAAGCGCGAACGGAAGAATATCTCTCCGTTGGACTCCGCATCAAATTTTATGGCGGTCAAAAAACTTAATTGATGAAACCAGCGATCATTTGTTTTTTCAATTTGATGGATTCGAGAATCCAAATTCTCCAAGTAAGTTAAATAATAGCCGAAATATACCCGGTAGTTTGGAT
>JAKLJF010001092.1 GCA_023151335.1 Thermoanaerobaculia bacterium
CGCCGCCCTTTGCTTTCTGGCTTTCTTATCGCTTCGCTGCGCGCTCACCAAGCCGCTCGACAAGGCCTTCACCGATGCCATGGCCGGCACGGTGGCCCGCACCGACCTGGACTCCCTCTCCTACCGTTCCGGCTACCAGTTCGCCAAAGGCGCCGACCACCGCCTGCTCAGCGACAGCACCACCATCAAACTGGCCGCCCTGCTCGACCTTTTGGACGAAAAACTCACGCGCACCGGCGACCGCATCCTCCTCAGCGCCACCGATTCGGTCAGATACCAGGCCCTCGTGCGCGCCCTCGGCGAAACCCTCAACGAGGCGATCAACCAAAAAGTGCTGGGCCCCCAAACCGAAACCCGCCTGAAACAACTGCGCGACGGCCTCCTGACGGAATGGTTGACGCAACTCGAACACGACCTGCGCAACAACCTGCTCGGCAACCGCACGCGCCTCCAACTTGCCGCCCTGCGCAACGAACTGCTCGGCGACAGCACCCGGCTGCTCGTCGGCCGCCTGCGCGGCGAACTCACCGGCGAAGCCTCCACCCGCGAACTGGCTGCCCTCCTCGACGCGGCCCTCAGCCCCACCATCGAAAAACTCGACCGCTCGGTAAATCAAAACCTGAAAGTGACCCAAAAATACGCCAACGAGATCATTATGGCCCTGCTGCTCGCCGCCTGCATCATCATCGCCTGGGTGTGGTACCAGCGGCGCAAGTACCTGAACCTGGTCAAATTACTCACCGTTCAGATCAACGACATCCCCGATCGGAAATACTACGACGAATTGACACATCGCATCCAAAAAGAAGCCATCAAGACGGATATGGAACCCACACTAAGGGAGGTGCTTAAGGAGCAGGGGTTGTGAAGCTACATCTCAGGCCGCCGCTCAGGTTGACCAGCGCGCCACCGCTGTTGCCAGGGTTAATGGCGGCGTCGGTCTGAATGAAGCTTTCAACGGCGAACTGCTCCCGGAGAATATTGATATTCCGTCCTTTTGCGCTCACGATTCCGGCGGTGACCGTAGAAGTCAGGTTGAACGGATTGCCAACAGCCAGCACCCACTCGCCCACTTTTACTTCGTCGGAATTGACAAAAGGCAACGACGGAAGGCCTTTTTCCTTGATCCGAATCAGCGCCAGATCGGTACTGGGATCGGCGCCAATAACGGTGGCTTTATAGGTGCGGTTGTCGTGCAAGGTTACTTCCAGGTCGTCGGCATCCGCCACTACGTGATTATTGGTTACAATATAACCTTCCGGGCTGATAATAACACCGCTACCCTGCCCTACCCGGGGCATTGATCTGGGCCGGGCCGTTTTCGTCGAGCGTGTACACCGCTTTGGCTGCAGGTGTGCGGTCTACATGTTCTATACGGATGGTCTTGCTGTTTTGAAACCAGGCATATATGCCGAGCAGGGTGCCGGTGATCAAAAGAGACAGTAATCCGGACAAGATCAGATTCTTTTTCATATAGCTGTATGTTTAGAGGGTTTAGGGGGCTTAGAGGGTTTAGAGGGCTCCGGCGGCCGGCTACAAACCGGCCGCCGGAGCGAATAGATCATACCGAAAAAGGGCATTATTGAATGGCAATCGTGCGGGGCGGGAGCGCCTTGGCTTCTTCTTTTTTCGGAATCATGATCCGGAGCAAACCATTTTTGTACTCCGCCTTGATTTTGGACTCATCCACCACCGTTTTGGGCAGGTGGAAGGTGCGTTGGAAGGATTGGTAGC
>JAKLJF010001093.1 GCA_023151335.1 Thermoanaerobaculia bacterium
GCCACCACGCCGCTGATGGTGCGCGCTTTCTGGCGCAAAATATACGTGCACAACCGCCGGGCCGTGCCGCACGACAAACCGGTGTTGCTGGCCGCCAACCACCCCACGGCCTTTCTCGATCCCGTTATTCTGTGTTCGTTTCTGGATCCGCCGCTGTACAACATGACGCGGGGCGATATTTTTCAAAAACCTTTTTTCCGCCGTTTGCTGGAAAGTATCAACATGTTCCCCGTGTTCCGGCACCGCGACGGTTACACCGGTCGCGACCGCAACGACGAGGTGTTTGAGTTCTGCCGCGAAAAACTGCGGCAAAAACGCGTGCTGGCTATTTACGTGGAAGGCGAACACCACCTCGAATGGCGCGTCAAACCGGTGCAGAAAGGCATCATCCGCATCGCCTTCGACGCCCTGGAAAAATACGAACTGCCCGACCTGCAGGTCATTCCCGCGGGCTGCAACCACGTGTGGGGCGACCGCCCGCGCGACGAGATCATGGTGAATATCGGCGAACCCATACCGCTCGCGCCTTACTGGACCGAGTATCAGCAAAACCCGGCCGCCGCCTCGGCACGCCTGACCAACGACATCGGCGAAGCCCTGAAAAAAGTTTGCCTGCACGTGGACGACCCCGAC
This sequence comes from Thermoanaerobaculia bacterium, assembly GCA_023151335.1. Lineage (GTDB taxonomy): Bacteria > Bacteroidota > Bacteroidia > Chitinophagales > Saprospiraceae > M3007. The sequence continues at coordinate 634 of JAKLJF010001093.1, forward strand.
GACGACCGGCTGGCTGCCCAATTGCTCACCCTCTGCCGAAGCGATTTTCCCACACCCCTTCTGCCCGTTGTAGCGTTTCACAACCGCCGTTTCCTGGCGGAAAAAGCCGTTTGCGACCGGATAAATGCCATGCCGCCGGCAGAAAAAAACGCCCTGCGGGAAAAAACGGATCGTTATTTCGCCGCGCTGGACCAGGCCGGGCTGAGCGACGATGCGCTGGCCAATCCCCGGTGGGCTGCCTGGTATTGGCTGCTGTTTTTTCTGCCCGGACTTCTCCCATTCCTGGCGGGTTATCTCGGTAGTTATCCTGTTATTGGGCTGGCCCGGTACGTGACCCGGAAAAAAGTAAAAAAACGCGAGTTCCAATCCAGCGTGCACCTCGGCGTGGCGTATCTGGCCAGCGTGGTGTTTTATGCCTTGTACCTCCTGGCCGGCCTGCTCAGCCGCGACCCCTGGTGGATCGCCCTGTGCCTCGCCCTGCCGGCGCTGGGCTGGTTCTCCATGTTCTATCGCGAAAACTGGTCGCGCTGGTTCAACGCCAGAAGGGCTTTAGGGCATCCGGAAAGATCGCGGCTGCTGGACATGCGAAAAAAAATTGTGGCGCCGTGATTTTTTGCCCCATAAACTTTTACAAATGAAGGAATTATCTTAAATTGTGGGCGAAATTCAGCCATTTCTGCCGCGGCGCCGGCAAAGAGGCAGTTCTCATAGCCCATAGATTAAAGATGACACCGCTTCCTGTCTTGCGGGGCGTCGCGATGACACCTCTAAGCAAAATGACCTCAATTTAGTTAAAATCAAATGTATAACTTGCAAAAATACCCCGTGCGCGAGCCCCTTTTTTGAAAACGCCCGCAAAAAACCGTGTAAGTAACTGAAACACAAAACGATATGACGCGGAAAATGCATGCGTTTTTATTTACATGTAAAGTAAGTATATTGTTTTTTGAAAAAATTGACACTTTTTCGACCAAAAATTTGGAAATGACGCGGGGAATTTTTGAACTTTATCGCCTGAAATTCAACGCCTTAAACCGATTTCCGCTCTTCCAGACCGTATCCAGGATGATGAGGATTGCG
>JAKLJF010001094.1:0-1387 GCA_023151335.1 Thermoanaerobaculia bacterium
CCGAGGGCCCCTGTTTCCGCCGGTTCGTAATTGGTCAGCGGAAACCCCAGCCCGGAGCCCAGCAGCAGTCCCAGTTTACCGGCCCGGCCCAGTTGGCGGTACAGGGGCCGGTATTTCAGCAGCAGGGCTCCGTCCTGTAAGCCGCTTTGCCGGCTGGTAAACACATACGCGGCGGTGGCTACCACGTCGAGCCTCTTGCCCAGGCCGTATTCGGCAAAAAGGCTCAGCATGCTGCCTTTGTAGCCCAGGTCGTACACTTGCCCGCCCGTGCCCTCGAAACGTTTGGCGGAATTGTTTGAAAAGGAGGGGGCCAGGTCGAGGACGCCCTTGCCTTTAAGGAATCCGTCGAGCGGGCCCTGGGCAAAAAGGAAACGGGAACTGGCACACCAAAGAAAAGCAATCAGCCAGGTTAGATTTTTTTTCATGCCACAAAAAAACGCCGCCCGATGCTTAAAATTACAGGCAGGAATTCGCCCGCCCTACTTCAGTACATCCAACATTTCCCGCGCTTTGCCGCGATAGCGGCTGTCGGGGTCGTTCACAATGGTTTGCAGCTGCGTTTTGGCCGCCTGCGCGTCCTTTGCCCGGATATGCGCCAGGGCGATATTGAACTGCGCTTTCTGGTATAGGGAAAGGGCGCTGCGCTCCACCTGCTGAAACATCCGGATAGCCTGTCCCGGATTGTTTTGCTCCAGATAGCAGGCGCCGCCGAGCAGGTGGGCGGAATTGCGGTAAGCAGCCGAAGCGGTGAGTGTGTTCACTTTCTCCAGGGCTTTATCATATTCCCGTTCGGCGTAATGCGCAAAGGCCTGATCCCAGACCTGCTGCTCCGGCGTTCCGGCCGGCGCGGAAAGTTGGGTGGAGGAGGCCAGCCGTTCGTATTGGGCGGCGTACAGTTGGCCGTACATATCGTTTGAGGCGCGGTAATACCAGATACCGGCGGCTACCACGAGCAGGGCCAGGGTGGCGGCAATGGCCCAGCGGTAGGTTTTGGCCGGCCACATAGAGCGGACGCGACCCGCGTTGGCGGTCGGCGATTCATGCTGATCGGCCGGCGTCTCCTGCAAAAGGGACTGGCCTTTGGCGGTCCATTTGTTTTTCAGTTGCTGATCGCTGTGCAGCCGGAGGGCTTCGATGAGGGCCAGTTCGGCTACCAGTGCCGGCTCGTTGTGGAGCCGGGCCTCGAAGGCCTGCCGCTCCTGGGGCGACATGCTTTGCGCGAGGTAACGTTCTATGGCGGGGTCTGCTTTTTTTTCCATGGCGGTATACAAGGCTAAGTAAGCGGGGATGATGAACAAAGCACCGCACAACGGACGTCGCTTTCGCAAACGCGGCGTATGGCGCTTTCCAGTTTGGATTTGAGGTTGTAGACGGTAGTAGAAGCGAC
>JAKLJF010001094.1:1397-1705 GCA_023151335.1 Thermoanaerobaculia bacterium
CCGTATTTATCCGCGATATCCTTTGCTTTGAGATCGTAGACAAAATAATCGGCGGCTATGTCTTTTTCCCGTTCGTTCAGTTCGCCGAGCGCCAGGCCGAGGCAATATTTACGCAGGGCGCCGAGGCGGGCGTATTCCGTTTCTTCTTCTTGTAGTTCCAGCATACCGTATGGGGTGGGCGGTGATTCGTCGTTTGTTTCGAGGCGTGTCTCTTCTTCTCTTTTCCGTTTAGTCGCGTTGCGCCGGATTTTGTCAATACATTTATTCCGGAAGGTCATGCCGAAAAAAGCCCGCAGGCTGCCCCGTTG
>JAKLJF010001095.1:0-1412 GCA_023151335.1 Thermoanaerobaculia bacterium
TTCGATAAATTTTTGCATTCCTTATTGTCAACTACGGCCTGAACTGACCACCAACTTCAATCTGCTCAAACCGCCACCTGGTACTCCCGCAGGGCATCGTTCAGCGACACCTTTTTATCGGTGCTTTCCTGGCGCTGTCCGATAATGAGCGCGCAGGCTACCTGGTATTCGCCGGCGGGGAAACGGCGGGTGTAGGTGCCGGGAATGACCACCGAACGGGCCGGTACGCGGCCTTTGTGCACCACCGGCTCCGGACCAGTGACGTCGATGATATGGGTGCTTTGGGTCAGTACCACATTGGCGCCGAGCACCGCCTCGCGTTCCACGCGCAGCCCCTCCACTACGATGCAACGCGAGCCGATGAAACAATCGTCTTCGATGATCGTGGGTGTTGCCTGCGGGGGTTCGAGCACGCCGCCGACGCCGACGCCGCCGGCCAGGTGCACATTCCGGCCGATTTGCGCGCAGGAGCCTACCGTGGCCCAGGTGTCCACCATTGTTCCGCTGCCTACCCAGGCGCCGATGTTGACATAAGAAGGCATCAGGATAGCGCCTTTTTCAATAAAGGAACCATAGCGGGCCAGCGCCTGTGGCACCACCCGCACACCCTTTTGAGCGAAGCCCCTTTTGAGCGGGATTTTATCGTGGAACTCGAAAGGCCCCACTTCTATGGTTTCCATCGCCTGGATGGGGAAGTAGAGGATCACCGCTTTTTTTATCCAGTCATTGGTTTTCCAGGAGCGGTCGGGCAGTTGTTCCGCGACGCGCAGTTCGCCCGCGTCGAGCAGCTCAATGGTGGAACGGATAGCCGATCTCGTTTCCTCGCTTTTCAGCAGTTCCCGGTTTTCCCAGGCGGCCTCAATGGTTTGTTTTAGTATATCAGACATGATCTTTGATTGGCATAAACCCTCTAAACTATTCTAAACCCTCTAAACTATTCTAAACCCCCATTCTACCCCGTCAGCAGCACGGCGATCAGATAGTCGGCGAGCAGGATCAGAATGTCGCTGTACACCACGGCCCGGGTGCTGGCCTGTCCCAATTCGATACTTCCACCTTCCACGTAATAACCCTGATAGCAGGAAACGGTGGTGAGGATGACCGAGAACACCAGCGCTTTGACGTACATCATAAACACATTATACTCGTCGAAAAACGAGCGCAGGCCCTGGATGTATTCGTCATCGGTGATCAGCTCGGTAGGTACGCTGGCCACATAACCGCCGAGAATAGCCACACAAGCTGAAAAAGTGACCAGGAGCGGAATGGCTACCATGGCGCCGATGAGTTTCGGCCGGATCAGGTAGGCCGCCGTATTGACGCCCATCACCTCCATGGCGTCGATATGTTCTTTTTGACGCATGCCGCCGATCTCGGCCGTCATGTTGGAGCCGACTTTGCCGGCCAGCACC
>JAKLJF010001095.1:1422-1705 GCA_023151335.1 Thermoanaerobaculia bacterium
AGTTCGATAATGGCCAGGTCGCGCACGATGTAGCCGATATAGTAGCGGGGGATCAGCTGCCCGTCCAACTGGTAGGCAAACTGCACTGCCGCCACGGCGCCGATAAAAATGGAGATCAGGCACACGATCATCAGGGAGCCGACGCCGATATCGTTCATCTGCCGCATCGTCTCTTTCCAGTACATGGAAAATTTCTCCGGCCGGCCCAGGGCATGCCGCATCATGATCAGATAACGGCCAAAATGGTAGAGATAATTGTACCGCTTAACGAGTGCAGTCATGT
>JAKLJF010001096.1 GCA_023151335.1 Thermoanaerobaculia bacterium
GAACGCAGATTTCCTGCTGAGCTACAAACGCCCGCTGAACGAAAAATTCGACCTCAGCCTGGGCCTGGGCGGCAACGCCATGCGCCAGGTGGGCCGTTTTTCCGACGTGATCGCGCCCGAACTAGCCGTACCGGGCATTTTTACCCTTTCCAACTCCCGTGTGGCGCTGACCAACCTCACCAACACGCCTTACACCGAAAAACGCATCAACTCGGTTTACGCCACCGGCCAGCTGGGCTTCAACAACTATCTCTATCTCGACCTCTCCGCCCGCAACGACTGGTCGAGCACCCTGCCCTCCGATTCGCGCAGCTACCTGTACTATGCCGCCAACCTGGGCGCCGTCCTGACCGATGCCTTTAAGATCAGCCCCAACAGCGTGTTATCGTTTGCCAAAGTCCGTTTCGGCGTAGCCCAGGTAGGTAACGACACCGATCCCTACCAGTTGGCCACCATATACAATGCCCAAACGCCCGTTCAGGGCGCGCCCTCGTACAGCGAATCGAGCGTACTGGTGAACCCCGAATTGAAACCCGAGATCAGTACCTCCATCGAAACCGGATTCGACGTGCGCTTCCTGCACAACCGCGTCGGCCTCGACTTCACGTACTACAACACGGAAAGTAAAAACCAGATCCTGCCCATCCCGCTCTCCGGAACTTCCGGTTACAGCGCCCGCATCATCAACGCCGGCCTGATCCAAAATCAGGGCATCGAAATAACGTTGAACGCCACACCCCTGCGCAGCCGCCACTTCTCCTGGGATATCGCTCTCAACTTCTCCCGCAACCGCAGCGAGGTAAAGGAACTGTTTACCGACCCGGTTTCCGGGCAGGAGATTACCAACTACGTGCTGGCCTCCCGTTATGTGACCGTCGAAGCCCGCGTGGGTGAACAAATGGGCAATATGTACGGCATCGGCTTCGAGCGCGTAAGCAGCGACCCGAACGATCCGTACTACGACCCCAGCGGGCAATACGTGGGTCAGGTCGTCTACAACAGCCAGGGCAAACCCGTGGCCACCGCCGGCACCATGCTGCTGGGCAACTACAACCCCGACTGGCTGGCCGGTATCAACAACACCTTTACGTTCAAAGGTTTGTCGCTCGGCGTATTGTTCGACGTCCGCTCCGGCGGCGAAGTCTACTCCCATACGCAAACCGTGGGCCGCGAAGGCGGTCAGATCGTCGAAACGCTCGAAGGCCGCGCCAACGGCTACGACCTGAGCCTGGAAGGCAACGGCGTGACCGGCGAAGGCGTGGTGCAAAACGCCGACGGCAGCTTCAGCTCCAACATGGTGAAACTCAGCGCCCGCGAATGGCATACGTCCTATACCCTGGGCCGCCGCCTCATCGAGGGCGTCATTTACGACGCTTCTTTCGTGAAACTCCGCGAAGTGCGCCTGGGCTACACGCTGCCCAACCGGATATTCGGCAAAACCTCCCTGCGCGATTTGAATGTCAGCCTAGTGGGCCGCAACCTCGCCCTCTGGACCGACGTGCCGCACATCGACCCCGAAACCTCCTCCACCTCGGGCGGCACGGTTATCCCCGGCGTGGAATCGGTGGCGCTGCCTTCCACCCGGAGCTGGGGCGTGAATGTGAATTTCCGGTTCTGATCGCGCCCCAATTTTTTATTCATTAAACAACATACACAATGAAACATATTTTATCTAAAACCTTGACCGTCT
>JAKLJF010001097.1 GCA_023151335.1 Thermoanaerobaculia bacterium
GGTGAGGTTAGTGGTTGACCTTTAATTGTTCTATACACTTACCTGCTGTCGAGCGCCTTTGGCGCGATGACGAATATTTTAGCGGACTTTGTCCGCTTTTGAACTGGAACCGCGTAATTCCTGTACGGGAGTTACGCGGTTTTTTGTTGCCTAAGTCCCTAAAAGGGGGAAGTTTTGAAATTGTCGAAAAAAAGATGAAGCCCGGTCTTCCTCTTGAAATGGTTGCCGGCAATAACCGGGAAACTTTTTAAATCATGAAACAATTTATTCCGATTCTTTCAATGCTCTTTTTCACGGTGTTCATCACGGCTCCGGCGTTTGCCCAAAAGGGAGCTAAAGGCTGCGCAGTAGCAACTGCCAATGGAGCGGTTAACGGGGCCGGGGCCGGGGCTGCTGCCGGTGGGGCGTTGGGCGCAGCGGTTGGCGGCGCGGCAGGCGCAGTAGTCGGCGGGCCGGCGGGCGCTGCCGCGGGCGTCGCGGTAGGAGGCGTGGTTGGCGGCGCAGTGGGGGCTGTTGGTGGAGGCGTAGTGGGGGGAGCAGCGGCAAGTCAGTCCTGCAATGCCAATGGAAATGGAAATCTGAAAACCATTGCACGGACGAAGGAAGTGGATAAGAAGGAGAATTGAACCTGATAATGTGGCCATCCTGTTTGATCAATAACAGGATGGCTATACTCCTGTAATTTATGTTAAACGCGGATCAAATAAGCCAAATCAGAAGCCTCATTGCCCGGAATAACCTTTCGGATGCGCTTTTAAAAATGCGGCAACTGCTGGAGAATAACCCAATGTTGAATGAAGCAATACATCATTCGGGGCGTTTCTATTATATCCGAAAGCAATTACAGCTGGGTTTAGTAAGCCCTGCCGAGGCAGATTTGATGCAAAGCCAAATTCGGTTCGGGTTGTTGGAGTTATTGCAGGAATTAGAGATGGAGGGCATTGTGCGACTTCCTCTTGGTCTTGCCGAAAACCTCATAACCGATCGAAACCGCTGGCTTGAAAGCCTTCAACGTGAATTATTGAAGAATGGGTTATCGGTTAGTAATCGCGCGGATCGGATCATACAATATTTCGGTTGGCTGATTGAGGAGTTCTTGCGGAAAATGCAGACCGCAGAAGGGCAGCAATACAGCCTGCGCGCCTTCTCTTATATGACCGAGGCCTGGCAAAATACGTTGCGCTATCTCTCTTATATCCAACTGGCGCAACTGTTGAAATCAGATAATATGCCTGTAAATACGGCAATTGCCCGTTTTATTGCCATGCAGGATACCCGTTCCACTTCTGACGGTACAGCGGGCAGTGAACGCGAGATACAATTCGATTATCTGAATTTGTTACTTGTATGTACCGACTTACTGCGCAATGTACAATGTTTTGTCCCGGAAATTGCCGGTCTCGTGTATGACTTTACCGACCCGGATGACGAATTGTTCGATACCGTTCTTTTTTTGGATGAAAACCGCCGCCGATTGCTTGCCGGCGACTGTACCGAAGACGCGTGTCTGCCAGAATTGATGGATGAATACCGGACGGCGTTGGTGACTTGGTTGCGTCGGATTACCTTTTTAGCGAAGTACCGGCTGGTGAGCATCAAAGAAATCAGTTTAAACTATCGCCTTGGCTCCAGACAACAATTTGTCCATTTATATGGCGAACTGCATGGGGTTTACAACCAG
>JAKLJF010001098.1 GCA_023151335.1 Thermoanaerobaculia bacterium
AGTTGAAATACGTCACCGGCTTCGGGCCGCACCACAGTTTTGATATCCTGGGTGTTTTTGAATACCAGCGCGTACATTGGAAAGGTTTTGGGGTAGATGGCTGGAATTTTTGGATTCCTCACGCAGAAACGCTGGGGGAGGTGGCAAACACCTGGACAAATCGCGACCATAAAAGCGATTATGCTTTCCTTTCCTACCTGGGATTAGCCAATTACGCCTTCAAAGAGCAGTATATGCTGACAGGTAGTTTGCGCCGCGACGGCTCCTCCCGCTTTGGCGCCAACAACCGCTGGGCCAACTTCTGGTCGCTGGGCGCTTCCTGGCGCATCGCTGAAGAGGCATTCCTCCAAAATACGAAATGGCTAAACGAACTGCGCTTGCGGGCCAGCTATGGTACCTCGGGCAATGCAGCCATCGGCAATTTTAACAATCAACAGCATTACTTATCCTTCACAGGCTACCAGGGCAATCTGGCAACAGGGCTACAGGATATCGGAAACGAAGGCCTGACCTGGGAATTGTCGAAAAGCCTGAACATCGGCCTGGATTTTTCCGTATTGGACAACCGCGTAGGCGTAACGGTCGAGTATTATGATCGCCGCTCGGAAAATGTGTTTCTGGAAGTGCCTGTTTCCCTTGCTACCACCGGGGGTGGGGGCGCAGGGTATGTGAAACAAAACCCGGCAGCCATTCGCAATTCCGGTGTGGAGTTCTCGCTGAACCTGACGCCGTTTAAAGCAAAAAAAGCAGGCGGCTTTAACTGGAATCTGGACTTCAATATCGCCTTCAACGACAACGTGATACTGAAAATGCCCTACGGTCGTGTGGACAGCTTTAACCTCGGGATCTATCGCGAAGGGTCGCCTGTCCGGGTCATGCCCCTTGCCGCCAATTTTATTGGGATAAACCCGGACAATGGTGAAGTGCAATTTCTCCAGTTAGACGGCAGCATCACCAACAACCTGAGGGAAGCCGATCGTTATATTGAATACTCTCCACATCCCGATTTCATTGCCGGTTTGAACAGCAACTTCTCTTTCAAGGGATTTACCCTGACTGCATTATTCTATACCGCTCAAGGGCAGACTTATGATATCGGGGTATTCCGGTCTTTGGACAGCCACGGGGAAAATCTCGGCGGCGTACACCTGAAAGCAGCCGGCGATTATTGGGAAAAGCCCGGCGATATAGCCACGCGGCCCAAACCGAAGGTTGGCGGTTATCAGAGTTTAAACACCCACCTTGCCAGGTCTTTTTTGTTTGCAGACGCTTCATTCATCCGGCTTCGGAATATCCAATTGAGTTATGCGCTGCCGGCAGGCATACTGAGCAAAGCCCGCCTGCAAAAAATGGTCGTATTTGTAAAAGGTGAAAATCTCTGGACGATCACCAACTATCCCGGCATGGACCCGGAAGGAGTGGAATGGGGGCGCGACAACTGGCGCTATCCGGCGGGGAAATCCTTGGTGTTCGGTGTGAATACCACCTTTTAGCGCTGTTTTGCAGCGTCCAACCTTTTTTCTAAAATTTAACATGACAAAAGATGAAAAACATACTAAAAGCACCTGCCCTTTGTCTGCTCTTCCTCGCTTTCTCTTGTAAAGACGCCCTGGATTTTGAATCTGTCGACAGGCTGACCTCCGAACAAGTCTTTTCCGACCTCACCAGTGCCGAGGCAGT
>JAKLJF010001099.1:0-1375 GCA_023151335.1 Thermoanaerobaculia bacterium
GTGCCGCTTTCGGATAAACCGATCCCGTACTATTACCTTCAAACCGGTACGCCGCCGCTCTATCAGTTGTGGAATATCGAAAAAACACGCCGGGCGCGCGCCCACCAAAACCTGGGCTACCGGGCGGTCGATACCTATGCCGTCGACGATTTTGTCAGACAACCCCTGCTATACGACCTGGAACCGTATAACTTCCTCCGGATCGAAGGCCATCTCGGCAGAGACGTGCAGGACGTTTTGCAAACCCTGCTCAGTTTGAAAAACCAGTACCGGCTCCCGATCGATATCGTGGCCTTGCGCACCGGTTTTTTTGACGAGAACGCGCCCGAACCGGTAAAAGAACCCTGCCATTTCAACGACCTGGAAACGTTGTACGATGCCCTCAAAGCCGATTTGAGTTGTTTCCTCTTTCACGAAATGACCTTTCTTTACGCCCGGCCACTCGATGTTTCCTATATCCTGAACAAAGATAACATCGCCGTGGCGCCGCTGATCACGGAATATAATGCCCGTTATCCGGTAACGCCCGATTCGATGGGCGGGTATTTTGAACATTTTACGTATTACGGCAGGTCTTTTGGGGCCCTTGCCGACCGGCGCCAGGCGGCGCCCAACCCCGGAAACGGGCCGCTGATGGTGAACAGGAACTTGTTGTACAACGTCATGTTCCTGATGGAAAAGTTGTTTGAAGCCCTGTCCGACGACCTGGCCGGTTTCGATGCGGCGGCTTTTAAAGATATTTATGAAGAACTGGAAACGGCAGTCAAAACGGCAAAAACCGACTGGGAGGGTCAGGCGCCCGGAACCCTGCCCAACCTGCTGATCTGGGAACCGGTGGACGACCACCTGGATGCCATCCTCTACGCCTGCCGGCTCGACGCGTTCAAAACCCTTGATGCGGAATACAAACGCCGCATCCGGGAAATCAAAAAACAGCAGTTCCTGAGCGTTTTTCTCGAAAAAAATCCCGGCATTCAGCACAAAGCCGGCGTTCCCCTGGGCGGAACTTTTATTCTCGTTTATCACGACGACCCCGATCCCGTGAAACCGGCGTCCGCGGCCGCTGCCGGCAGTTCGTTGACGGCGGTGGATCTGCCATCCAAAGACATATCGCTCGAGCCGGCAGGGGCGAATACCCTCGATCGGGATGCCATTCAGTCGCTTCAGAAATCGACTGGCGCCGGAGAGTCCCTGCTCAATCCGGAAAAAACCCGCGGCGAAGAACTGGAGGTGTACAACAAGGCCGTGATCAATGTCCAGTCCGATCCCTTGCTGATGCAGAACGAATCGGTGCTAAACCTGCTGAACCTGCTGACCGGCCAGCTCGTCAGCGCCGGCGGAACACCCGTTTTTGGCTCCGATTTGCCGGTGGAAA
>JAKLJF010001099.1:1385-1679 GCA_023151335.1 Thermoanaerobaculia bacterium
GGTGGAAACCCGCGATATATTCATCAGTACGGTCAACGGATTAGCCGACGGCACGATTATCGCCGATTTTTACCTGCCTTACCTGTGCTGCTCCGGCTGCTCGCCGGTGCAATTCGTATTGCCCACTCCGCCGCTGAATTTTACCGTTAAGATCAATTGCATCGACGAAAGCGGAAAAGCGCCGGTCACGGTCACCCCGCTGGGCGGTCAGGAGCCTTACAACCTGAAAGTGGACGGCATTTTTCAGGCGGTGAGTCCACTTGCGCTTAGCCCCGGTGCGCATACCGTTATTTT
>JAKLJF010000109.1:0-9059 GCA_023151335.1 Thermoanaerobaculia bacterium
AAACTCATAACTCATAACTTATAACTCATAACTTGCACATGTCATACCTTTTCACTTCCGAATCCGTATCCGAAGGACATCCCGATAAAATAGCCGATCAGATCAGCGACGCCATACTCGACGAGTTTCTCCGCCAGGATCCCGACTCTAAGGTTGCCTGCGAAACGCTGGTGACCACCGGCCTCGTGGTGGTGGCCGGCGAAGTGCGCTCGCACGCCTACGTAGACGTGCAGGAAACCGCGCGCCGTACCATCGAACGCATTGGCTATACCCGCGCTGAATACCAGTTCGAAGCCAAAAGTTGCGGCGTCATCAGCGCCATACACGAGCAAAGCCCCGATATAGCCCAGGGGGTTGACGTGGGTAAAAATGAAAACGAGCAGGGCGCCGGCGACCAGGGTATGATGTTCGGCTATGCCACCAATGAAACCGACAACTATATGCCGCTTGCCCTCGACCTGGCCCACCGCATCCTGCGCGAGCTGTCGGATATCCGCCATGAAGGAAAACAAATGAAATATCTCCGCCCCGACGCCAAAAGCCAGGTGACCATCGAGTATACCGACAAACACGTGCCCAAAAAAATCGACACGATCGTTGTCAGCACGCAACACGACGAAAACGCCGGCCAGGAGCAAATCGCCCGCGATATTCAGCGGATCGTTATCCCGCGGGTGAAAAAAAGCCTGCCCAAACGCCTGCAACGGCTTTTTACCGGCGATATCCGCTACTACATCAACCCGACGGGCAAATTTGTCATCGGCGGCCCGCACGGCGACACCGGCCTCACGGGGCGTAAAATTATTGTTGACACCTACGGTGGCAAAGGCGCGCATGGCGGCGGCGCTTTCAGCGGCAAAGACGCTTCCAAAGTGGACCGCTCCGCGGCTTATGCTACGCGGCATATCGCCAAAAATCTCGTAGCATCGGGCCTGTGCAGCCAGGCACTCGTACAGGTGGCATATGCCATCGGCGTTTCCAAACCTGTGGGATTATACGTGAATACTTACGGCACCTGCAAAATAAAAGGCCTGAGCGACGGCGAAATCGCCCAGCGGCTTATGAAGATATTCGATCTGCGCCCGGCCGCTATCGTAAAACGCTACGGCCTGAAAAATCCGATCTTCTCCGAAACAGCAGCCTACGGCCACTTTGGCCGCGAACCGCGGCGAAAAACCGTGCTCATCGGCAACGGCAAACCGGAAAAACGCGAGGTGGAGACGTTTACCTGGGAGAAACTGGACGCCGTTGGCGATATTCAAAAGGCGTTTCAGTTGAATTAGTAAATTTGTTGATTTGTTGATTTGAGGGCCCTGCGCTTTGCCCCTCAAATCAACAAATCAACAAATCAACCCTTCCCTCAATCCCGGTTCTCCTTTGCCGGTCGCGGCGGCACGGCCGGTTTGGCGCCTTTCAACTTAGCCATCACTTCCTCTATCGCGCGTTCCAGTTGGGGGTCTTTGCCCTGCGCCAGCGCCGTGGGGTCTTCCGGTACTTCGATGTCGGGATCCACGCCGTAACCTTCCTTGAACCAGCTGCCGTCGGGGTTGTACATCCGGAAAGTAGGCACGGTCACGTATCCGCCGTCGATCAGTTGCGGTGAGCCGCTGATACCGATCAGGCCGCCCCAGGTGCGGGTACCGATGAGCGGGCCCAGGCCGGCTTTGCGGAAATAATCGGGGAACGCGTCGCCTCCGGAGCCGCTCCAGCCGTTGATCAGCATGGCTTTAGGGCCGAAATGCCCCACCGGCGGCCACTGCCAGGTTTTGCCGTCGCGCACGGCCCAGAAAGCCAGGGGTTTGCGGTTGAGCAGCTCGATAAAACGGTCGGGTATCTGGCCGCCGTTGTTGAAACGCTCGTCGACGATCAGGCCTTCCTTATTCCATTGGGCGTAAAACATGCGCACCAGTTCGTTCTGACCGTCGATACCGGTGCTGGGCACGTAGATATAACCGATTCTGCCGCCTGAAACGCGGTCGACCAACTGGCGGTTTTCCTCGATCCAGGCGAGGTTGCGCAGGCGCGTTTCGTCGCTGAGCGTCACCACCGCGATATTCCGTGCGCCGTCCCAGCCTGGTTTGCTGTTCACGGTGAGTTCTACAGTCGTGCCGGCCAGGCCTGCGAAGGCTTCCCAGGGGTCGCGGGTGGCGTTCAGCGGGCGTCCGTTGACGGCCAGCACATAGTCGCCTTCCCGCACGCGGAGCCCCGGCGCATCCAGCGGTGCGCGTACCTCGGTATCCCAGGGCGCCCCGCGCACGATTTTTTTGATGCGGTAAAAGCCGTTTTCCAGGGCCCAGTCGACGCCGAGGTAACCGGTGGCTTTTTGTTTGGGCGTTTCCATATCGCCGCCGCCGCGGTAGGTGTGGGAAGCGTTGAGTTCGCCGATCAGTTCGCCGATGAGGAAATTGATGTCGCTGCGGCTGGCGGCGAAGGGCACCAGGTCGCCGTAGCGTTTGCGGAGCGCCGGCCAATCGACGCCGTGCAGGCTGGCATCGTAGAAATAGTCGCGTTCGAGGCGCCACACGTCGTTGAAAATTTGCTGCCATTCGTCGCGCGGGGAAAGATCCATTTCCAGTTTGTCGAGCGGCACCGGTTTGTCCATTTTCTGGTCGGGTTCGGGGTTTACCACGGCCAGTTGATCCTGTTTGATCAGCAACACCTTTTTGCCATTGGCAGAAAGTTCATAACCGTTGATGCCGTCTGCAATTTGTTTTTCCTCGCGGGCCTCGAAGTCGAAATACTTCAGGGCCAGACCGGGCCCGTCGGCGGGTGGTTGCGGCATCACGGTCAGATACAGCAGTTTTTTACCGCTTACCGACAGATTGCCGTAGTTACCCGCCCTGGGTGGCAAAATGACCACCCGCTGCTCCAGCCCGTCGAAATCGATAGCGACCGGTTTTACGCCTTCTTCTTTTTTCGCTTTGTCGTCCTCTTTTTTCTCCGCCTCGGCTTCCTTTGTTTGCGCGCTTACGCCGGCCTTTACCGCCACCGTATCATTTTGGGCAAAAAGGGGCGACAGGCTGTCACGCTGCAGGGTTACGACGGCCAGTAGGGCGGCTTTGTTGTAAATAAAAGCGTTTTCAAACTCGCTGTATGCCGGCGCGAAATTTCGGTTGGTGATAAAGTACAGGTATTTTCCGTTCGGGTCGAAGGTCGGATGGTAATCGGGGTAAAAGCCCGAAGTGATCTGATGACTTTGTTTGGCCCGCGTATCGTAAATGTACAGGGCCGGATTGCCGTTGCCCTGGCCTTTTTCGTAAGCCACCCAGCGGCTGTCGGCCGACCACGACGCGCGGAAACCCTGCAGGCCGCCTTCAAAAAGGTCGGGCGCCTGGTCGATGAGGGCAGTGGTTCTGGCGTCGCGGTCGTACACCTGAATTTTCATGGCCTGATCCACAAAAACCAGTTTTTTACTGTCGGGCGACCAATAGATATTGTAGCGGAAGCCGGAAGTGAAACTGGTCAGGGTTTCGGCGGCGTTTGGCCGGGTGAGGTCGTGCAGCGCCAGTTGGTATTCGCCGTTTTTGTCGGTCCACCACGCGGCGTAGCGGCCGTCGGGCGACCAGGCCGGAAAACGTTCCGCCGAGCCACTGCTTTGGGAGAGGTTGGCGGTAAAACCTTTTTGGGCCGGCACGTTGAATATTTCGCCGCGGGCTTCCACCAGCAGGCGGTTACCGTCGGGCGCCAGGCTGTAGTTGCGGGCGTATTTGCGGACGTCTTCCCGGCGTGGTTTTACGGCCGTAAAATCGTCGGTGATCCGGATATTCACTTCCGATTGGGTTTCTTTGGAAAGGTTCAATAAATACATTTTACCGCCGGCGGTAAAAACGATCTCCTCCGGCCCCAAAGCCGGAAAAATGACGTCGAAGTCTTTAAACTGCGTGATCTGCCGGCGTTTTTTGGTGTTGACATTGTACGCCCAGATGTTGTAGCGCTTTTCGCGGCCGGCGTCGGAGAGGTAATAAATATTGTCGCCATGCCACATCGGGAACTCGTCGTTGGCGTCGTTTTGGGTGATGTTTTCGGATGCAAAAGTGTTGAGGTCGAAAGTGTAAATATCGGCTGCCGTGCCGCCGCGGTACCGTTTCCAGGTGCGGTAGGCCTGTGATTTCAGGACAAAAGCCAGTTTACCGCCGTCGGGCGAAAAACAGGCAAACTCACCGTAGGCCGGCGGCATTTTTTCGGGCAGGCCGCCCGCGGCGGGTACTTTGTAAAACTGTGAAAACCGTTGCTTGCCACTGTGCATGCTGGAACTGTACAGCAAATGCCGTCCGTCGGAGAACCAGTCCTGCAGCACGTCGGCTATGCCGTGGTGGGTTACCCGTTGTGGAATGCCGCCAGCCACCGGCAGGGTATAGATATCGAGATTACCGTCGTAGTTTCCGGTAAAGGCGATGGTTTTGCCGTCGGGCGAAAATCGCGGGAACATTTCGCTGCCTTCCGGCGAGCTGAGTTTCACCGCCGTGCCGCCCTGTTTGGGTGCGATCCAGATGTCGTCGCCATACACAAAAGCGATCTGTGTGGCCGAAACGTCGGGCATGCGGAACAGGCGGGCTTCGGTTTGGGCAGTGATAGCCACGGCGATAAAGAAGGGAAAAAGGAGGGAGAGGATTGATTTCATTATGCTTAAAATTTTTGGGGTGAAAGTATAGATTTTTTGTTGAAAGCCGGGAGACCTCCGGATTGCTTTAGAATGGTTTGGATAATTGACATCGAGGGTGAACCGCTTTGCCGGGGGGAGGGGTCAATCCCGGCGTTCCAGCATGACCAGTATAATGTTCCGGATATAAATATCTTGCAACACGTTCGTTTCTGCCCAAAAGCCGAGCGTTCCGCCGTCGTATTCCGATGGCAGCCGGAAATAATATTCGACGGTATTCCAGGCTTGTGGCGCCGAAATACCGTTCTCCATGCGGCAGGCCGTGCGTTTGCGGCGTTCATTCAGGGATAGTTCCGTCACCAACCGTGTATCGAAAGCGCCCCAGGCCGATTTTACCTGTGCAGTAAGCCGCAACCATTGTTCCTTGTTTGCATCGTATCCTTCGAGCCGACGGATATTGTCTTCCCAAAACACCTTTTTCGGCTGCCCGGCTTTATTGATCACAAAGGTCGAATCGAGCCGCAGCGTGAACCGGGCCTGGTATTGGTTTTCGTCCCGGATTATTTCATCCGTGTCCAGCAACGACATATCCCGCGGAGTGGGGTTGGGATTCAGGAAAATGGCCTGGTAATACCGCCGGTTCATGTCGTCGAAATGCAGGATCGTGCGGTTGTACTGGCCGATTTGGAACAGGTTGAGGTAAAGCAGGAAACCGGACAAAGGAAGAATAAGGTATTTGGCCCGGCTGCTCCATGCCCTGGTAAGCACGGCGCCCAATGAAAGGGCCCATACCGGGTAACTTTGCACCAATGCCCGGCAGGAGTAGCTGGCCCCGTAACGCCAGTCGGCCCAGGCGATGATGATCCAGATATTGAGCAATGAAAATGCCAGTACCGCTTTACGAAACGGATATGGGCGCAGGAAAAAGAGGCCGGCGACCATCAGCAAGGTAACGGGCGTATAGATGAACCAGCCTTTTTCCCAGCCCCACAATACCTGCCAATGAGGCCTGAAAAATAAAAACTTGGAACCCACATCGTAAATCCATCCGCCGGTCACCGTTTTCCAGTAAATCAGTTGCGGCAAAATACCCAGAAAACCGCCGGCAATGGCCCAAACCAGATGCATCGGTTGTTGCCGGAAAAATGGCCCTTTCCTCATGCCGTCTTTCAGCCACAGCAGCGGCAAAAACAACATCACCCCTTCCGTCGGTCGCGTAATAGAGGCCAGACCGATGACCAGGCCGATACCAAAAGCCAGGCGCAGCCCGGGGGTTTCATGCCAGCGGACGATCAACCACAGTAACAGGGCATATACGGCAAATAAATATCCATGCGTCAGGGCCGAATCGACGGCCACGTATTGTACGTAGTTGGTGGCCAGGCCGGTCAACAACAGCGTCAGCGCTACCACCGGTTCGGAGAAAAAACGTTTCAATACAAGACGAAGTAAACACAAGCCCAAAAAAGCGTACACCAGCGCCCCGAAACAAACGGCCAGCGGATACGGCGCCGAAAAACCGTCCTGCGGATAATCCAGCCACCCTGCTATTGCGTGTCCCAGCAGAAAAAAGGGGGAATACAGGATGGACAGACCAAGTAAATATTTCATTACCCGGTTGCCATTCGGCCATTCGGAAACCTGGTATAACGTACCTGTTGGGTGGTATTTTTCCAGGATGTCAGGCAGCCACTCCAGTTTATCCACATCGCCGTAGATAAAAAGTCCCGGCAAACCGAGGTAATAGCCGAAGGCGTCCCAGGTGAGTACGTTGGCCACGGCAGGCGTATCCCATTTTAAATAATTCAGGCGGATGCCGGCCAAAAACAGCATTGCCAGCAGCAAGGCGCCCCAAGAAAGGTTTTTCATTTTACCCGGTGTTTTACGAGTTCAAATATAGGTAAAGCCGGTATAATTTTATCTTTGCCGCCCCATGTACTGCCAGATTGTTTTCAATCTCTACCCGGTTACTGAAACGCTGTATTTGCCCTCGGCAAATGTAGTGCAGACCGATAAATCCGGCCAACTCACCCACCTGGTGCAAAAGGCCACCCCTTCCACCATCGGCGCCTACGGTATTGAAATGACGCCGGTATTGAAGCAACTTTTCGATCGGGTGGAAGCCCTGTCGCCGAAAAACATCGAACTCCGGTTCAAGCCCTCGAAAGCCCGTGCCGCCACGCCGCTTGCCCAGCTGCTGGCCCAGGCGGAGACAAAAAACACGGTAGAAAACTATATCCACCGGGAGCTGGACTTTTTTCTGGCCGATCTCGTGCGACATCGGCTGCCCCTTACGCTCGATGCGGAACGCCGCTCGCTGGCCAAGGACGTACAACTGCAGGCCGCCAAAGAAGAACTGGTGCCGCACCTGTCGTTCCGCAAAACGGAAGCCGGTATCGAATACCGGTTTCAACTGGGTACGGAGACCGAAAAATGGAATATCCGCGAATACGACGCGATACCGCTGACCAATACCAGCCCCGCCTGGGTGGTAGCGAAATACATGCTGTTCCGCGTTCCCGGTATCAATGGTAATATGCTGCGGCCTTTCCGGAAAAAAGACACGATCCATATTCCTCCGGACAAGGTGCGCGTATATTTCCGGCAGTTTATCGCCAAAAGCGCCGGGCGGACACAAATTGAGGCGGAGGGCTTTGCCGTGGAAACAGCCGACCGCCTGCTCACCGTGCGCCTCGAAGCGACCGAAAATGTGCTGGAGAACAGCTGGCTGCTGAAACCTGTGTTTGTATACGACGGCGCCGAATTTTATTACGGAGAACGCCGCGACCGCGTCACCGGACTCGATATTCCCGGCGATGAAAGCCGGGAGATCACCGTGCACCTCGTGTGCCGGAACCCGGAAGCGGAAAAAGAGCGGCTGGACTTTTTGCGTAATTTGGCGCTTGTAGCGGAAAACAGATTACTCCGTCTGACAGACGGAGTTACTTTGCCGCACCTGCTCGATTGGTTCACCCGGCACCGGGAAATGCTGGAAAATGCCGGATTCTCCATCGCGGCGCCGCAACTGAACGGCAAAACGATCGCCTTGCTGCCTGCCGGTATTACCGTGCGTTCCGAAACCGCCGGCGATTGGTTCGATCTGGAAGGACAGGTTCAAATAGGGCCGCATACTTTCCCTTTCC
This sequence comes from Thermoanaerobaculia bacterium, assembly GCA_023151335.1. GTDB lineage: Bacteria > Bacteroidota > Bacteroidia > Chitinophagales > Saprospiraceae > M3007. The sequence goes on from JAKLJF010000109.1 coordinate 7,744, forward strand.
GGACCTTCGTGCCCTATCTGCGCCGGCGCGACAATTTGTTCCCCCTACCCGGTGATACCTGTTTCCTGATCCCCGACGAATGGTTTGCCCGCTACGCCGATCTGGCCCAAGCCGCGGAGGAAAATGGCCGGCACGGCCTGCGTCTGAAAAAATCGCTTTTTACCATACTGCAACAGGCGGGTATCACAAGCCAGGATGACAATACCGGGAGTTTCCCGGTCATCGATCCGGAACAAATCGATTATCAGCCTTCCGAAAGTCTGAAGGCAACCTTACGCCCGTACCAGTTGTACGGCGTCAAATGGCTGGTGGGGCATTACCGCCACGGTTTCGGCGCCTGCCTGGCCGATGATATGGGGCTGGGAAAAACCTTGCAAACGATCGCGTTGCTGCTTTATGTGAAGGATAGGCAGGAGACCACTGCCGGCCTTTTCAACCCCACCCCCGACTCCCCGGCCTTCGGTACGGGACAAGTCTCTCCTAAAGGGGATGAGGTTGCCGGCCCGCAGCTCTCCCTCTTCCACACCTATGAAGCCGAAATCCGTCCGTTAAAAGCGCTCATCATTCTGCCGGCATCGCTGGTGTTCAACTGGCAACGCGAACTGGCGCAGTTTTCTCCATCTTTGTTTATTTATGCCCACACCGGTTCCAAGCGCCTGAAAGATGCCCGGGCGCTGGCTGGTCACGACGTGGTATTGACCACGTACCACACTGCGCGCCAGGATTTGGATTTGCTGGGCAAAATCGAATGGCAGGTGATCGTGCTCGATGAAAGCCAGCAGATCAAAAACCGGGAATCGGAGGTGTCGAAGGTGGTGCGCGCCCTGAAGGGCCGCTATAAAATCTCGCTTTCCGGCACGCCGATCGAGAACTCATTGGCCGACCTATGGACACAAATGGAGTTCATCAATCCCGATACCCTGGGTAGTTTTCAATCCTTTCGGGAGCAGTTTTTGTTACCGATTGAAAAAGCGAATGATGAAAGCGCGAAACAACGGCTGTTCTCGAGGGTTCGCCCCTTTTTCCTGCGTCGCACCAAGGAAGAAGTGGCGCCCGATCTGCCCATCCTGAGCGACCAGGTTTTTTACTCGGAAATGAGCGCCGCGCAGCGGAAGTATTATGAAAAGGTAAAATCGGCGGTGCGCAATGAAATACTCAGCCTGTTCGACGATCCGAAAACCCGGATGATGGCCCTCCAGGCCCTCACCCGGCTGCGGCAGCTGGCCAATCATCCTGTACTGACAGAACCGGAATACAGCGGCGACAGCGGTAAATTTGACGACGTGATGGCCCAATGGGTGACAGTACGGCGCTCG
>JAKLJF010000109.1:9069-10920 GCA_023151335.1 Thermoanaerobaculia bacterium
AAGGTGTTGTTTTTCAGTAGTTTTGAAAAACACCTTCAGGTTTTCCGGCGGGAATTTGAAAAAAACAAGCACGCTTATTCGTGGCTCAGCGGCGATACCGCCGTCCCCGACCGTGCCCGCGCGGTGGAGCGTTTTCAAAACGACGCCTCGGTGCAAGCCTTTTTTATGACGGTGAAGGCCGGCGGCATAGGTTTAAACCTTACGGCCGCCGATTACGTATTCCTGCTCGATCCGTGGTGGAATCCGGCCGCCGAGGATCAGGCCATTGCGCGGGCGCACCGTATCGGACAAACCCGCCCGGTGACGGCTCTGCGCTTTATTGCGCGGGATACCATAGAAGAGAAGATCAGGCAATTGCAGGAGCGGAAAAAACAATTGGGCGTCGACTTTTTCGCGGCAGGAACGGAAGCGCCAACCCTCACCAGGGCAGAGATGGAGCTGTTGTTGACATAACTTCAAACTTCACTTCCGCCGCTTGATCACGCAGCCGATGGCCCGCGTAAAATCCGGTTCGGGCCGTTCGCCGCGGAGCATGGCGGTTACGGCGCTATCCACGTAGCGGCGTTGTGCGCCGGAAGCTGTTTCCGGACAGTCGTCGATTGCGCCGATATAACGAACGATCAGGTTTTTGTCGAGTATAAAAACATGGGGCGTGCGCAGGGCGCCGAACTTGGGAAAAACGGTTTGGGCCGAGTCGAGCAGGTAAACGAACGGGTACCGTTTTTCGGCGGCACGAGCCTTCATTTCTTCAAAGCTGTCTTCCGGCACGATTTCCGGCGCATTGGGGTTGATGGCGATGACCGGAAAACCTTTGGGGTTGAATTTTTTATGCAGATCGATAATACGTTGTTCGTAGAGTTGTGCGTAGGGGCAATGATTGCAGGTAAATACGATAATAAATCCCTTGGCATCGGGATAATGGGCCAGGGAAACCATTCGGCCATCCACGTTGCGGAGGGAGAAATCTTCGGCCTTGTCGCCAATGACATAAGTTTTAGGTTCGGGCGCCGTATTGGAGAGTAGCAGGATGCCTGCCAGTAAAGCGAGCGTGTGAACGGGAACTTTCATGAGTAAAGGGAATATTAAAGGTGTAAACGGTTTACGGAATTCGACCATAAAAAAAATCGGAAGTCAAGAAAATGTCACGCCGTAAATTACCGGGAGCCCTCGGTACTCAAGCCCGTTACTTGTTGCACTGTTTTCAGAAACCCAAGCACAAACGATTCCAGTTCATCAAAGTTATTGAACTTGTCCTCGTGTAGTTTGCGCTGACCGCCGCGAATCACCACGGTGGTGGGTATGGCGCCCTGCCAGTCCCGGTGCACTTTGGGAATCCAGCTGTCAGCATCCTGGTCGGCCAGCAGCATCACCTCTGCTTTCAGTTTTTGTTTTTCCAGGAAAGGCAAGAACTGTTTCTCCAACCGGGTTTTAAAATCGAGGCTCACCAGCCAGACCTGAAAATTAGAGCCGGCGTATTTTTCCGTGAGCTCATCGAAACAGGGTAATTCTTCCACACAAGGAGCGCACCAGGTGGCCCAGAAGTTGATGACCACGGTGGTGTTGGAAGGGAGCGATTGAATCCGTGTTTCCAACTGGGCGAAGTCGTCGTACACGGTGTAGGCTTGCCCGCGCAGGGCGCAGGAGCCGGATAAAAAGAGGAAGGAAACCAAGTAAAGAATCCGCATGGCAGGAAACACTAAAGTTGAGTATTAAAAAAAGGCCATGCAAGAAACGAATATCTGGCGGAAAAACGAGCAGCTTTAACAGTTTTTCCGACGAATTTTTATGTCCGAGCCTGATTTTAATAACTGAGTCCCTTGAACAAAACTATTCAAGGGACTCATATTCAAA